>NZ_UBIZ01000698.1:0-1556 GCF_900465275.1 Parafrankia sp. Ea1.12
CGCGTCGTCCACGACCGCGACCGCCCCGGGAGTACGCGCTACCTGATCCCGGATCAGCCCGTCCACCGTCACCGCGGGAACCACCACCCCCGCACCCACCGACCACACACCCACCGACCCGGCATCGGCGTCGGATAGCACCTGAAGATCGGCGATCCGCGTGTCGGGGCGGGCCGCGATCGTGGTGAGGATTCGTTGTAGGAGAGCGAGGAAGCGCTCCGCGGTGCCCGGGTTGAACAGGTCAGTGGCAAAGCTCAGAGACCCAGTGAGGGTGTGCTGGGTCTCGTCCACGTAGATGTCCAGATCCGTCTTGACCGCTCCGAGGGAAGCGTGTTGTTGCCGAGCGGTGACTCCGGGGAGATTGAGCAGGTCGGGCCCGCCGGACAGGTTCTGGTAGGTGAGCATGACCTGGAAGACCGGGTTGCGGGCAGCGGACCGGTCGACGCCGACGGCGGACACGATGTGCTCGAACGGTGCGGCCTGGTGTGCGAGCCCATCCAGCACCGTTTGCCGGGCGCGCCCGAGGAGTTCGCTGATCGTGTGGTCGGGTCGGAGCCGGTGGCGCAGGGGGAGGGTATTGACGAAGTACCCGACCAGGTTCTCCAGGCCGTCCTCAGTGCGGCCCCCGACCGGGGAACCGATCACTACGTCGTCTCCTCCGCCGAGCGCGGAGACCGTCAGCGCGATCGCGGCCTGCACGATCATGAACATGCTCACGCCGTTGTGCTGCGCGGCGCCCCGCAACCCCGTCACAGTCTCGGACGCGACGGCGAACGCGGCATCACCGCCCTGGTGGGTGGGCTCGGCAGGGCGAGACCGGTCCAGGGTGATCGTGGACTCCGCCGGCGCGTCAGCGAGGGCATGACGCCAATAGCTCAAATGCTGAGCGAGTTCGGAATCCGGGTCGGCGGGATCCCCGAGGATGTCTCGTTGCCAGATCGCGTAGTCGGCGTACTGCATTTTCAGCGGCGCCCACCCCGGCTCACAACCGGCCGACCGGGCCTGGTAGGCGGTTGACAGGTCCCCCAGCAGCACCGGCAGCGACCACTCGTCCACCGCATGGTGATGCACCGCCAGCACCAGTACCCACTCCGTGCCAGCCTCCCGCAACAAGCCGGCACGGAAGGGAATGTCTGCCGCCAGGTCAAACCCCTGCCGCACGAAGTCGGCGATCCGTTCCTCTACGGCGTCACCCCCGGCACCGGAGAGATCCTCCGGGATCAGCGTGAGGCGAACGCTCGCGTCCTGGGCGGGGACGACCACCTGGCGCAGCCGCCCGTCGTCTTCAACAATCAGGGTTCGCAATGCCTCGTGCCGGGTGACTACATCCTTCACCGCAGCATCAAGTATGCCGACGTCCAGTTCCCCAGACAGGCGAAGCACCATTGGCACCACATACCGGCCCCCCGGCCCGCCCAGGCGATCAATCACCCAGAGGGCTTGCTGTCCGAAGGACGCCGGCAGGTTGGCGGGCCGTGGCAGATCCCCGATTTGCAGCGCTGGAATTGTCGAGACGCTCGAGCCTTCGATGACGATCTCGGCCAGGCCCGCGATCG
>NZ_UBIZ01000608.1:0-5022 GCF_900465275.1 Parafrankia sp. Ea1.12
GGTGTCCGCCTGTGGAGATGGAGTGAGACCACCTCGCTCCTGAAGCGAGGAGGCGTCCGTTGACGAAGCAGGAACCCGGATCGCGAGGTACGGGAATCCCCGGAGTTCACACCGGGGAGGATGTCAATTGTCGGTGTTCGAGCCTTCCGGGCCCCCGCGACTGGCCCGCCTACTGTGGGAACGCGACGTCGAACTTGTCGGCCTGCCCGCGATCATCGGTCGTCGTCCGCGGCCATCAGCCGTCGTCCGCATGGCCCGGCCGCCGTGGTGGACACCGCACCGAAGCGAGGAGACCGTGCCAGTTGGCGACAGAGGTTTCGTCGTTCGCGACACCCGCATCGCGTACGAGAACCCGTGGATGCGGGTCCGGGAGGATGCCATCGTTCGGGCCGACGGCAGCCCCGGCCTTTTCGGTGTGGTCGAGAAGTCGGACTTCGCCCTGATCATCCCTGTCGACACTGATGGCGTGTGGCTGGTCGAGCAGTTTCGCCACCCGGTCGGCGGCCGCTACTGGGAGTTCCCGCAGGGGTCCTGGGAGGACCAGCCGGACGTCGGGCCCGCGGAACTGGCCGAGGCCGAACTACGGGAGGAAACCGGGCTCCGGGCCGGCCGGCTCGACCATCTGGGACAGATCTTCACCGCCTACGGCTACGCCGACCAGGCGTGTCAGGTCTGGCTGGCCACCGAGCTCTCCCCCGGACAGCGCGAGCTCTCCGTGGAGGAGCAGGATCTCGTGACACGTCGCTTCAGCCACCGCGAGTGGGGCGACCTGCTCGCCGGAGGAGTCATCAAGGACGCCTCGTCCCTGGCGGCCTGGGCGTTGCTGTGTGCGAGCCCGCTGCGGGAGCGGGCATTCGGACGAGCGGTCAGTTTTCCAGGGTCGTGAAGCGGACGGGTTCGCGCAGGACGGTGGTGGCTGCGGGGAGGTCGGCGAGGCGGGTGGCGAGTGTCGCTTCGGCCAGGCGCGGGGTAGCGCGGTGTTGAACTTCAGGCCGGCCAGGGCCTCGTCGGTGACGTGGGGCAGGCAGAGGCGGGATTCCAGGTCCGCGGTCGCGGCTCTCCACTCGGGTGGGGTCAGGTCGCTGCGTAGGCGCAGGTAGGAGGCGGTCGGGGCCTGGAGCGGGTCGGCGAGGTCGCCGAGGCTCGCGACGAGGGTGCGGTTGGCGCGTTCGCCGGCCCAGGTCCACCAGCGGACGTCGGTCAGATCCTCCGTCCGGACGATCATCGTGCCGCCCGGGTGGACGACGTCCAGATGGTTCTCGCGGACGGTCGCTAGCCGTTCCGTCGCCCGGGGGGTGAGGGGGACCGGTGGATCGGTGCCGAGCAGGACGTCCCGCATCGCCCTGGTCAGTTCGAAGGACAGCCCGCCGTCGGCGGACGTCAGCCAGCGGGCCCGGCCGCCGCCCTCGGCGGGTTCGACGAAGCAGCGGCGGCGTTTCCAGTCGATGTGGGTGACCCGCCAGCTGCGGCCGGCGAGAAGCAGCAGCCGCGGGCCCTCGACCGGGTCGGTGAGCAGAACCGGGTCGGTGCGGCCTATCTCGTCCCGGCCGTGCAGGACGGTGAACTCGGGTGCCGCGGTGAAGACCGCGGTCAGCTCGGAGAAGTGCCGGTGGCCGAAGCGACGCTCCGCCTCGGGTCCGATGAACAGCATGCCGCCGTCGGAGTCCAGGTAGCCCGCGCGGACGAGGTGCCGCACGATCGGCTCCGCCGAACGGTCGAAGGGCGCGACGTCATCGTCAGCCCGCCCGTCGGCACGCCGCTGCCCGAGCCGGCGTCGCGGGCCGCCGCCTGCCAGTCGCTGATCATCAGATGGCGTGACATTAGTCTTGTTCTCCGTATAGAAGCGGCGAAGACCGATGATTTTTTCTTTGCTCCGTGCCCGGTTTGCCGTGCGGAGTGATGGGCTTGGCGAGGTTGTGGCTGCGCTTGTCGTGGCGGCTACTCCCGCGCTACTCCCGTGGGTACGCGCTGACGCGGTCACTGCGCAGAGCGTGCGGAGCCTGGATGGGGCGCGGTCCTACTCTCCGCCGGCCAGGCGGCGCAGTGCCTTCTGCGAGGGCGAGCCCGGCTCGGTGGTGAACGTGACGACCCACTGGTCCGGCTCCCCGCCGGGCTTCACGACGTGGATGGCGATCTCGAGATCGCCAGCCTCCGGGTGCCGCAGATGGCAGGTCACGCTGGACCAGTCCGCGACCTGGTATTCGGCCCAGAACCGGCGGAAGTCGGCGTTGGTGGACCGCAGCGACTCGATGACGGTGACCAGGTCGGGGTACTGGGGGTAGCGACCCAGGGACAGCCGCAGGTAGGCGACACGCTGGCGGGCGATCGCGTCCCATTCGGAGACGTCGCTGATCATCGACCGGAAGCGTCGGTCGAGGAAGACCAGGCACGGCCAGACGCGTCGGCGGGGCGGCTGGGCGTCGAGGTCGCCGAGGACCCGTTCGGCGGAGTCGTTCCAGGCCAGGATGTTGCCGTGCCGGCCGTGCACGAACGCCGGCGTGTGGTCCATACCCTCGATCAGGCAACGGAGGTCGGTGCGGACGGCGGGCTCGTCCGGGCCGGGAACCGGCCGCGGCGGGTGGACGAGATTGATGAGGTGTTCGCGTTCGACGCCACTCAGCCGCAGCGCGGCGGCGACCGCGTCGAGGACCTCACCCGAGACGTTGCGGCCGTGGCCCTGCTCCAGTCGGGTGTAGTGGGTGACGCTCACCCCGGCGAGCTGGGCCAACTCCTCGCGGCGCAGGCCCGGGACGCGGCGGCGCTCTCCGTACTGGGGCAGGCCGACGGTCTCGGGCCGCAGTTTCGCCCGACGTGACTTCAGAAAGCCGGTCAACTCGGCTCGGGTGTCCACTGGAATCAGGGTAGCCATTGCTTGGCTACCCAACCGAGGGCGCTGGCTGCGCCGATTCCGCGCCCACAGGCTGGTCGACATGACAGCGAACCTCACGAGCCGGGAGATCCGGCTGGCCGGCCGCCCGGTCGGTGAACCCGGCGCACAGCACTTCGAGCTCGTCCACCAGGCGGTGCCGCCGCTTGCCGAGGGGCAGATCCTGGTCCGTAACACCTGGATGTCGGTCGACCCGTACATGCGGGGGCGGATGGACGAGACGCCGTCCTATATCCCGGCGTTCCAGTATCCCGGCGTTCCAGCTCGGTGTCGCGTTGGAGGGCAGCGCGGTCGGCGAGGTCGTCGACTCCCGCTCCGGCGCGATCCCGGTCGGCGCGACCGTGTCCCACTTCCTCGGCTGGCGGGATTACGCCGTCGTCGACGCGACGGCGGCGAACGTCGTGGACGTCGCGGGCGTGCCGCCGCAGGCGTACCTCGGCCCGCTCGGCACCACCGGGCTCACCGCCTACGCGGCGCTGACGGAGGTGGCGCCGGTCCGTTCGGGTGACACCGTGTTCGTCTCCGGGGCCGCCGGCGCGGTCGGGAGCGTGGCCGGCCAGCTCGCCCGGCTGCTGGGGGCCGCGACGGTGATCGGTTCCGCCGGCGGCCCGGACAAGGCCAGGTGACTTCGCACCGACTTCGGATTCGACGTGGCCATCGACTACCGGGCCGCCCCTGTCGCCGAACAGCTCGCCGACGCGGCCCCGCAGGGAATCGATGTCTATCTCGACAGCGTCGGCGGCGATCACCTGGCCGCCGCGATCGGATCCGCCCGGGCCGGCGCGCGGTTCGCCCTCGTCGGCGCGGTCAGCTCCTACAACGCGACCGGCCCGACCCCCGGCCCGGAGAACCTCCTCCAGGCGTACTGGAAGGAGACCACGCTGCGCGGCATGCTCGTGACCTCCTACTTCCACCTCTTCCCGGAGTGGACCGAGCGCGCGCGGGCCTGGCTGCGGGACGGGTCGTTGCGCACCGCCGAGACCGTGGCCCACGGTCTGGAGGAGGCCCCGGCCGCGTTGCTCGGCGTGCTGCGGGGCGCCAACACCGGCAAGATGCTCGTCCGCCTCGGCCCCGGTGACAGAAGCAGCCAGACGATGACGGCGACGCGGGACGCGCTCCCGGTCCGATGACTCTGATGGAGTTCACCATGGCGCACCGACAGTTCCTCGTCGTAGGCGGCACCGGCAAGACCGGCCGGCAGGTGGTCGCCCGCCTCCGCGCTCGTGGCGCGCCGGTCCGGGTGGCGTCCCGGTCCGCGCAGCGGCGCTTCGACTGGACCGACGAACGCACCTGGCAGCCCGCGCTGAACGGTGTCGCAGGCGTGTATGTCGCGGCGCCCGATGAGGTCACAGCCGTGCCTGCCTTCCTCGCACGGGCCGCGGACACCGGCGTCGAGCGGCTGGTGCTGCTCTCGGCGCGCGGGGTGGACCAGCCCGGCTACTACGGCGATGACTACGACGGCGCCGGGGGGGCACCTGCGCAACGAGGACGCCGTCCGGTCGACCGGAATGCGCTGGACGATTCTGCGGCCCGGCTGGTTCGCGCAGAACTTCAGCGAGGGCTTCTTTCACGCCTCGATCCAGCGGGGCGAGCTGCGGCTTGCGGCTGGAGACGGCGCGGCAGCCTTCGTCGACACGCGCGACATCGCCGATGTCGCGGTCGCGGCGCTCACCGAGGACAATCATGCCGGTCGGACGTACGAGCTGTCCGGTCCGCGTGCCCTGACATTCAGCGAGGCTCTCGCCGAGATCGAACGTGTCTCCGGACACGCCACCCGGTACGTCGCCATTCCGCCCGCCCGGTTCGTCGAGGAGCTCTCCGGACAGGGGTGGAGCCGGGCGGACGCCCGCCTTTGGACTGCTGCGCTCACCCCCATCGCCACGGGTCGGGAAGCGGTCGTCGCCGACGGGGTGCGACGCGCGCTCGGCCGGGAGCCAACCGACTTCACCGACTTCACGCGAAGCGCGACCGCCGCGTGGATATCGAAGACCGACTACTGAGTGGATTCCGTGCGCCCAGCAGACTGGAGGTGACGCCGTGTAAGCGGCCGATCTACCTTTCGTAAGCTCGTCGTCGCTTGCCGGTGGAAGTCCGGTCCGGGTAGCTGCCAGGAGGCCCGGTAGCAGGCTGGCGGC
>NZ_UBIZ01000088.1:0-620 GCF_900465275.1 Parafrankia sp. Ea1.12
CAATGCCGTGAAGCGTAGTTTGATCTTGCTGGGATCTGGTCATGCTGCGCGTGGGGCGAGGGGGTGGAGCCGGATCGTTGGCGGGCCTGGGTGGCGGGTCGAGGCGGGTTCGCCGGGTTTCTTGACGCGGTAGCTGTTGTGGCGGGGGCGTTTGACGGCGCGGGGGCAGGTGCGGTCGCGCCGTGGCGGGTTGAGCGTGCGGGTGATCTCGGCGTGGAACCGTGGCAGTTGGGCGTGCCAGTCCTCAGGGGGGAATGTCCGCCGTCCCGGTGGCGGAACGGCGGACGAGGCGCAGGGTTCGGGCGAAGCCGACCCGGTCGGGGTCGACGTCGGCGGCCTCGGCTGCCTGGGCGATCAGGGCGGTGATCGCGTACTGGACGGTCAGCCAGGCCCACATCTCCTGGACGGCCAGGTCCGGCAGCCGGGAGCGCAGGATCCTGCCGGGGCCGCGCAGGTGGGTCTTGAGCTGGTCGTTGGAGGTCTCCTCCTCCCACCGCTCGTTGTAGCCGGCGGCGATCTCGTCGGCCCGGGCGTCACGTGGGTCGAGGATGGTGGTGAGCACGACGACCAGTTCGCCGGTGCCGCCCCCGGCCCGGTCGGGGATGTCGTACTCGACGACC
>NZ_UBIZ01000397.1:0-11606 GCF_900465275.1 Parafrankia sp. Ea1.12
GGTCAGGGGAGTCCGATGCCGATTATGATCCCCGCCCGCCGGGCCTGGGGACAGGTACGGACACCGCCCGGGCCCAATCCGTCACCCGTGGGTCGAAAGGCGACAGAACGCGCGCCCTGTCGGCGCCTGCCGTGGCCGGGCCGGATGTTGCCGGCACGGGGGCCGCGGTGGCGGAGACCGCCGTAGCGCGGGCCGCCCGGGCCGGACCCGCGACGGTGTCCGCCACGCCGCGGGTGGCGGTACGGCGGGGCCCGTCGGCGGTCGGCTCCGGTGCGTCAGCGCGGTTCATTCGGTGCCGTGCTCCGCCTCTTCCAGCAGCAGGCGCAGCTCGAGCCCGAGCGAGCGAGGTTCGGCCAGCGGAGACCGGAACAGCACCCGGACGGCGTCGGCGCCGTCGGGGCCGATCCGCCACATGTCCAGGCCGGCCCGGTCGAGCGAGGTCACCGACGCGCCGATCACCTCGTCGGCGCAGATGCTTCCGGCCGCCGTGACGCCGCGCGCGGCGAGCTGGCGCATCTGGGCGGCGTGGGCCTTGTTGAGGTGCTCGATCAGGTCCGGGGCGTAGGCCGTCACGAGGTCGGGCTCGGCGAGGGCGTACGAGGTGAGCTCGACGCGGCGGGCCGGCCCGAGCGACGACCAGCGGCCGCCGGGGCGTGCCGCCGCGTCGCGCCGCGCGCCCCGCGCCCGGCGGGTGACCCGGGACCGCCGCGGGGCCGGAGCCTCCACGACCTCCGTGCCCGCCGCCAGTTCGGCACCCGCCGCTTCCGTGCCGGTAGCCAGTTCCGTGCCCGCGGCCAGCTCGGCGTGTGCGGCTTCGGTGCCTGCCGCGAGCTCGGTCGCGACCGGCACGGAGCCGGCGGCTGTCCGGTCGGCGACCGTCCGGTCGGCGACCGGTGCCCGGGTGGCGCCGGCCGGGGCTTCGGCGCGGCCGGGCAGGCAGATGAGCACCTCGTCCACGGCCACGGAGAGGACACGCAGATCGGAGATGTCGCCGGAGGTCACCGTGATGCTGCGCCCCAGGTTGCCCAGGCGTTGGACGAGCTCGTCGGCGGTCTCCGCCGCCGAGGCCAGCACCCCCGCGAGGACCAGGCGCTCCCCGTTGTGGCCGGGCACGTCGACGCGTGCGCGGCGGCCGGAGTCCGCGCACCGCGCGGGCGGGCTGTCGGCGCCCACGAGCAGCAGGGGCTCGCCGCCGTCGTCGATGAGTCCGACCCAGCCCCGAACGTGGGCGCAGGGCAGCGTGAGCAGCGCGCAGCGGCCGCCGGCGAGGATGGTCCTCGCCTGCTCAGCCAACACGGGCATGTCGACGTCCGAGCTTGGACTCGTCACCGGGCCTCCTCCTGTCATCAGGTAAGGCTTACTTAAGTCGTCGAGAGCCCGATGGTCAAGCCTTTCGTCCGGTTGTGGTCCCCTGTCTCAGATCAACACTGGTCGCGATTCCCAATGTCCGCGCAACGCGGTCCCGGAAGGGCACCGCGATCCGGTTCGCGGGCGGAGGATTCTAGGCTGTCGTGGTCGGGCAGTGTCTCGCCCCTCGAGAAGGAGGTGCCGGTGATCTTCAAGTTGGTCGGTGACGGTCGCCCGTACCCCGATCATGGTCTTGGCCAGCGGGACTGGGCCGCCATCCCGCCGCGGCAGGTGCGGCTCGACCAGCTCATCACGACGAAACGGGTGCTGGCGCTCGACGTCCTGCTGGACGAGGACTCGACGTTCTACGGCGACCTGTTCCCCCACGTCGTGGAGTGGGGTGGGGCGCTCTACCTGGAGGACGGCCTGCACCGCGCCGTGCGCGCGGCGCTGGCGCAGCGGACGTCCATCCACGCCCGGGTGCACGTGCACACCGCGGCACGGCCGGTGGGCAGGCTCAGCCACCAGTGACGCCGGGCCGGGCGCTTCCCGCGCTCCAGGTCCGGGGCCTGGTGGCGGCGGTGCGGGCCCGGCTCAGTCGTTGGTGATCTCGTAGGTCACGTAGGTGTCCTCGCCGACCTTGGCGAAGACGTAGCGCGGGCACGCCGACCCCGGCCGGTAGGCCGCGATGGGCCGAAGCACGGGGGAGCGCATGACCTGCTTGAGCCGCCCGCCGGCGAGCTTGCGTGCCTGGGCCCCGGAGACATCCGCAGTCTCCTGGCGCTCGTACCATCCACCGCAGTAGTGGATGTCGTGGGGGCGTGACGTCCAGGCCGGCGTGTGGAAGACCCAGAGCAGGTAGGCCGTACGCATGATCAGGGCCAGCAGGGCGATCGTGATCAGAGCACGGACGAGGTTCCCGGCCCGGTTCGTGGCGAGAACGGGACTCACAACTCCGGGAGCCTAGGGCAGCTACCCCCGTTCCGGGGCAAGCCGTCCCTTCCGGCCGGGGCGTGTCGCGTGCGCGCCCGCCCGCCGACGCCCCGGCTAAACAGCACGACCGGGCCCGTCCGCGGCCCCACCGACGTGCTCGTCCGAGCTGCCACCCGCGTTGTCTGCTGTGTGGTCTCCCGGCTGCCCGCCGGCGCAACCGGCCGCGTGCCCGGCAGTGGGGTCGGCAGCCTGCCCGGCGAGGTGCCCGGATGCGTGCCCGGCGAGGTGCTCGGCCGGGGGCAGGTCGAGGGCCGGGTTGCCGTCGAAGAAGCCGTCCGGGCGCAGCTCGAAGCCGATCCGGCTGACCGGCATCACCGGCCAGTCCTCCGGGCGCACGACGTGGTGCGCCCCGAAGCTGTACCAGACGACGATGTCGGTGTCGGCGACCGGCCGGTCCGCGGCCGCGTACTGCGGCAGGCCCTCGTTGCCCGCGTTCTGGTTCGGGTAGCGGCCGGCGGCGTACCGCTCCCGCTCGTCGTGCGCGGTCACCCACAGGTTGCGGGACGCGAACCGCCCGCGCGCCGCCTGGTGCGAGTCGGGATGCGCCAGCAACGGCGCCGTGTGCCCCGGGACGAGCCGGTAGGCCACCGGGCGGCCGAGCGGGCCCTCGACGCGCGGGTTGGTGATCCGCCAGAACCGCGCGACGGACGGGTCGACCCTGCGCTGGGCGTGGCGCTCCGAGTCCAGCAGCGTGTCCTGGGTCCGCCAGGCGACGCCCGTCGGGTTGTCCGGGCCGATCGGGTCGGGCACCGAGTCGATCTCGTGCACCGAGTTCGGGCCGCCGTCGAGTTCCAGGTCCAGGCGCACGTTGAAGAAGTGCTGGTGATGCGGCCCGTACAGGCCGGGCGCCACGAGCACCCCGTGCGACGGCGACTCGCCCGGCCGCACCGCCCCGGTCGAGATCACCCCGGTCAGCTTCACCTCGAACTCGATCGAGCCGTCCAGGTAGAGGTACCAGAAGAAGCCGTACTCGTAGTTCCCGACCGTGCAGATCATCGAGATCACCAGCCGGCGCATGCGGCGGACCTCGACCTGGCCGGTCCGGAAGTCGGTGTGCTTCCAGGCGATGCCGGTGTCCTCCTCGTGCAGGCACACCGCGTTCGGGATCGCCACCGGGTTACCGTCGGAGTCGTTCACCACGGCGTCGAAGTACCGGATGTCACCGAGGCAGTCGCAGCCGAGCCGCAGCGAGTTGGCCATCACCCCGACCCCGTACTCGCCCATGTCGAAGACGTTCTTCACCCGGTGCGTCGGCGCCGGGTCGCCGTACGGGACGAACATCTCCGACACCGACGCGCGCTGCAGGATCGGCCGCCGCCGGCCCCGGTCGGTGTACGCGACCTGGTGCAGGATGAGGCCCTCGCGCGGGGTGAAACCGATGCGCAGGTCCCATTTCTGCCAGCGGACGGCGTACCCGTCCACGGTGAAGCTGGCGCCGCGCGGTTGGGTGACCTCGATCGGGCGCAGGTCGTCGCGCAGCCGGTCGAACGCGGGGACGTTCTCCGGGGCGGCCGTCATCAGCGCCGGTGCGTAGTTGCCGGGGCGCGGCGGCAGCGGCACGGGGCCGTCCGGGCCCTGGCCGTGGTCGGTCACGTCGATGACGGCCATCGCCTCGAGGTCGACGACGACCTGCAGTCCCTCCGCGGGCCGGGCGTAGCCGTTCTCGCCGGGCCCGGAGCGGACGAACGTCACCGGGCGCGCGATGCGCCGCCGGGCAGGGTCGTCCTCACGCCCGGTGTAGCCCGCGGACCACGGGTCGATCATCGCGAGGGAGAAGTCGGTGACCCCGCGCCTGCGCATCGCCGCCTGCCAGTCCGGGTCGGCACGGACGACGTCCTCGCAGGCCAGGAACTCCTCCATCATCATCGCCGTCTGCACGCCGGGGACCGCGTACATCTCCACCACCGTCCCGGCGGACAGCGACACGACGGCCTCGTGGGTCAGCCGCGCCCCGCGCTCGTGCAGGACGCAGAACGCCTGCCGGTCCGGCGCGGCCAGCTCCTCGCCGACGTCCCGCTCGGCCTCGCGCGACACCATGGCGGCTTTTGGTGGCTCGTTCAGTTCGACGGAAACGAAACGAAACTCCGGCCCGAGCTTCTCGCTCGCCCGCAGGATCGCGGTGGCCCGGCCGATCTCGGCGGCGGACAGCGGTTCGAGGGGATGCGCCGGTCGCGCCGGGATCGTCCCGGGCTCCGGGGACGCACTGACCGTCATGGCGACCTCCACCAACATCTCGGGTGCGTGACCCGGCACGCAAGGGACTGGGCCACCCAAAAGTAGAGGTCGCCGAACGCGGGCCATCGGCGGCCCGTTCGGCGGTTTCCGGACGTCCGAAATGGACGCCGGTCAGCATTTCCCGAGATGGGCCTCGGCAGGATTCCCGCAGCAGGTCCGGTCAGGACTCCGGAGGTGGGTACTCCCGGAGGTCAGGACTCCCGGAGGTAGGTGAGGACGGCGAGGACCCGGCGGTGGTCCGTCCCGGAGGACTCCAGCCCCAGCTTGGCGAAGACGTTCGAGATGTGCTTCTCCACCGCGCCGGCGCTCACCACGAGCGCAGCGGCGATGGCCGTGTTCGACCGGCCCTCGGCCATCAGCCCCAGCACCTCGCGCTCGCGCGGGGTGAGCGTGGCCATCGGATCGTTGCGGCGGCTGCGCACCAGCAGCTGCGCGACCACCTCGGGATCCATCACCGTCCCGCCGGCGGCGACGCGCCGCACCGCCTCGACGAACTCACGGACGTCCGCGACCCTGTCCTTGAGGAGGTAGCCGACGGCACCCGCGCCGTCCGCGAGCAGCTCGCTGGCGTACTGCTTCTCCACATACTGGCTCAGGACGAGCACCGGCGTACCGGGTACCTTGTCCCGCGCGGAGATCGCGGCGCGCAGCCCCTCGTCGCGGTGCGACGGCGGCATGCGCACGTCCACCACCGAGACGTCGGGCCGGTGCTCGACGATCGCGGTGACCAGGCCGGGGCCGTCCCCGACCGTCGCGACCACCTCGCAGCCGGCGTCGGTCAGCAGGCGGCGGATTCCCTCGCGCAGCAGCACGGAGTCCTCCGCGATCACGACCCGCACAGCACATCCTCCTCGCGTCCGTCCGGCGGCGTGAGCGGGTCGCCCGGGCGCAGGATCGCCTCGGTCAGCATGGTGACGTAGACCCCGCAGTCGGTATGCCCGTAGTTGCTGGAGAGTTCCTTGAGTATCCGGATGTCACGGATCCCCGTCTCGGGATTGACGGTCGTCGCCGCGCAGCGTGGCGTCCGTGCGAGCACGCGCGCGCGGGCGGCGCCGAGGCCGAGCTCCATGCCGGCCCAGCCGAGCTCCGCCCACGGTGCGATCCCGTCGATGTAGACGTTCGCCCGGAACCGCAGCGGGTCGACGGGCTCGCCGACCCGCTCCGCGAGATCCCGGACGGAGGCGAGATTGATCACCGAGATGGCGTGCATGAACGTGTCCCCGCCGGCACCCGTGTCGGTGAAGCGGTGCCGCCCGCGGGCGGCGACGAGCCGCGGCCGGCCGCCGAGCCGGGACCCGAGCACCGCGAGGACGTAGTCCTCCAACTCGGCGCGCCCGGCCGGGGTGTTCAGGTCGACCCGGCGCACGTCGACGAGCCCGTCACCGGGCCTGGCAGCGGGGCCGCCACCGGGCCCGTCGCCGGGGCCGTTACCAGGCACGTCGCCGGTGTGTGCCGCCTGCTCGCACAGGCCGAAGGTCAGCATCCCGGACGCCGGGTCGAACGAGCTGCGGATCCGCGCGAGCGCCTCGTCCTTCTGGAGCATGACGAAACGGGTCTTGGGCAGGACCTCGGGGTCTTCCTCGTCGAACATCGTGTCCGGGCGGGCGAGTGCGAACATGCGGTCACCGGGGACGCTGTCGCCCGGATGGAGCGGCACCTCCGGGAGCGCCTCGGGTGTCATCCCCTTCAACGGGTACCGGAAGAGCCGGACGACGCGGCCCACGGCGGGGCTCGCGGTCGTGCCCGCCTCGCTGCTGTCGTCCATGCCCGTGCTCAACCTTCCATCCCCGAAACCGCCGGTGTGGGCCGAAACTGTCAGTGGGCCGAAACTGTCGGAGCCGGGTGAAACCGTCTCGTCATGTTCCGCGCGACCGTACGCTCAGACCGTCATGGTCAGTGCTCGGATCACCCCTCGGACCACCTCCCGGACGGCGCGCCTCATACCCGCCCTGGCCCGGGGCGCGGGTGCGGCGCTTCTCGCGTTCCTGGTCGGTGCGCTGTGGCTGGTCGCGCTCGCCCGCCCGGCGTCCGCGCACACCGTCGGCGGGGCCGGCCCGACGAACTACCACACCACGCTCACCGGGGACCCGGCCGTACCCGGTGTGCGGCTGAGCGTCGTCGAGAACGGGAACCGGGTGCGGCTGGTGGCCACGGCGGGCTTTCCCATCCTCGTCGAGGGATACGAGAAGGAACCCTACCTACGCCTCGACACCCGCGGAGTGTGGGAGAACCGGCGTTCCTCGGCCACGTACCTCAACGCCAGCCGCACCGGCGACGACCCCGGCCCGGCCGACGTGGTCGACCCGTCGGCCCCGCCGGACTGGGTGCGGGTCTCCGCGGCGCAGGGCGGCCGCGTCGAGGCGTTCTGGCACGACCACCGGGTCCACTGGATGGGGTCGGCGGACCCGCCCGCGGTGCGCGCGGCGCCGGACCAGCGGCACCGGATCCAGGACTGGTCCGTCCCGCTGACGGCGAATGGGCGGCAGGCCGTCTACACGGGGACGCTCGAGTGGATCCCCGGCCCGTCGCCGCTGCCGTGGGCGGCGGGCACGGTCGCGGTGCTGGCCGGCACCGCCGCGCTGGGTCTCCTCCGGCAGGCGCGGTGGCCGCTCGCGGCCGTGCTGGCCGGTCTCGTCGCGGCCGACGCGACGCACTCCGCGCTGGTCGCGGCGGCGAACGCGGACGGCCGCCTCGACGCCTTCGTCTGGGGCAACGCCGTGCAGATCGCCGTGTGGGCGGGCGCCCTGGCCGGCGCGGTCCTCGTCGTCCGGCGCTCGCCGACGGGGCTCTACCTGGCGGTGAGCGCCGGGCTGCTGATCGCCGTCCTCGGCGGCCTGCCCGATCTCGGGGTGTTCGTCCGCTCGGGCACGCCGGTGGTCGGCCCGGTGCTCGTGGTCCGGGTGGTCACCGCGGTGACGCTGGGCGCTGGCGCGGGGCTGGGGCTCGCGGTGTGGCTGACATTGCGGCGTCAGCCCGAGATGTCCGTTTCATCCGGAGCGCCGGAGGTGCCGGGGGTATCCGGGGTGTCCGTCCCGTGACAAGGAATGTGGTCCTTGGCGCCAGTGACGTCCCCGCGTGGCAGGCTTGCTGACTGTGACAGGTATGCCGGGAACGAGCAGGCTCGCGAGAGCGGCCGTCTTCGGTGTCTCCTCGGCCTGCCTGGCGCTCGCGGCGCACGTCGCCGCGGGCGGGGAACGCCCACCCGCCCTGCTGGTCGCGGCCGGCGCCGGGCTTCTCACCCGGGTCGCCTACGGCCTCGCCGACCGGGAACGCGTGCTGGGGCAGATCCTCGGGGCCGTCCTGGCCGCGCAGGCCACGCTGCACACCGCCTTCGTTCTCGCGACGCACCACCCCCCCGGAGCGGGCGGAGCCGGCTCGGCACCGACCGCGGTCGCGGTGGTGGGGCCCGGGGTCGGTGAGCACCTGGTGGCCTCCCTGTTTCCCGGCGGGTCGATGGTTGCCGGGCACGCCTGCGCCGCGTCGTGCGTGGCCGTGCTGCTGCACCGGTGCGAGCGGCGCCTGTGGTCCACCGCGGCGCTGCGGTTGGCGGTGGAACGCGCCGTCACCGCCGTGGCGCGGATGACGTCCAGCGTGCTCGCCCGGCTGCGCGCCGCGGGGCGGATCGTGCCGCTCGCCGCGGCGGCGCGGCCGCGGGTCGCCGCCGCGCCGGTGACCTCGATGCCCGGGCGGGTCGCCGGCGGCGGGGCCGGTCCGGGGATCCGGTGGCACGCTCATGTCCTCCTGCTCGGAACCGACGCCGCACGGCGCGGGCCGCCGACCCGTCGACCGGGGTCGAGTCTCCGACCGGCGCTCTGACAGCGCACGGCGGAAGCCGGCACGCACGCGTCCGGAAGGTCCGCGCCGCTCGCGACGATGCGGCCTGCGATGCGGCCGTCGTGACGCTGCCGTGTCCTGACGTCGCCGTCCTTGCCGGTGCTGTCCTCGGCGGTGCTGTTCGTGGCCGTGCCGCCTGGGCCCGCGCCCGCCGCTTCGCGTCGGCGCCGCCGGCCGTGCCGAGACGACCCCGGTGCTCGGGTCAGCAAATCCGATCACCGACGGAAGGCCCGACCGGCCTTCGAGGAGGACTCCGATGTCCCGCACCATCCGCACAGCCCGGCTCCGCCGTGGGGTCCTGTGCGCGCTCGCCGCCGCGGCGGGCACCATCGCGCTCGCCGTGCCGGCGTCCGCGCACGTCACCGTGTCGCCGGCGGAGGCGGCCGCGGGCGGCTACGCGACCCTGTCGTTCAAGGTGCCGACCGAGAGCGACACGGCGTCCACCACCGGGATCGACGTGCAGTTCCCGACCGACGCGCCGATCGCGTCGGTCACCGTCCAGCCCAAGCCCGGCTGGACGTACAAGGTCACCAAGGGCGCGCCGCCGGCGCCGCTCACCGTGCACGGCAGCCAGGTCAGCGAGATCGTCACCCGGATCACCTGGACGGCGCAGGACGGCGGCGGCATCAAGCCGGGCGAGTTCGACACCTTCAGCGTCTCGGCCGGCCCGCTACCGGAGAAGGGCGACCAGGTCGTCTTCAAGACCCTGCAGACCTACTCGGACGGCGAGGTCGTCCGCTGGGTCGATGTCGCGGCGGCGGGTGCCGCCGAGCTGGAGCACCCGGCGCCGACGGTCACGCTGACCGCCGCCGCGGCGGCCGGCCACGACGACGACGGTGACGACACCGCCAGCATCGAGTACACGGCCGCCACGGAATCGGACTCCACGTCGGACGGCACGGCACGCGCGCTCGGGATCGCCGGGCTCGTGCTGGGAGTCCTCGGGCTGGCCGCCGGGGCCTTCGCACTGATCACGACCCGCCGGCGGGCCTGACCCCGCGGGGTGCCTCCCACCCGCCGGTGGGAGGCACCCCGCACTCGCAGACACCGGCCGGCCGGGGTGACACCCCCGCCCTGGGCGGAACATCACCCGGAACGGAACATCATGACCGGATCCGAACGAAGGGGCTTGGAGCGTGGCGCCGGCCGCCGGCGCGCCGGCGAGCCCTCCCGCCGCCACGTAGGCGCCCGCAGGGTGCTGGCGGTCTGCGCGCTCGCCGCCGTCGCCGTGCTGGGCATGGCGCTGCCCGCGTCGGCGCACGCGGTGCTCACCGGCAGCGACCCGGTGGGCGGAGCGGCCCTCGACACCGCTCCCGCCCGGGTGACCCTGACGTTCAGCGAGTCCGTCTCGGTCAAGTCCGATTCGATCCGGATCCTGGACACCGCCGGCGCCCGCGCCGACGAAGGCGGCGCGCACGCCGGTGCGGCGGCGTCGCAGGCGACCGTCGCCCTGCGCGCCGGGCTCGGCCGGGGCACGTACGTGGTGAGCTGGCGAGTCGTCTCCGCGGACAGCCACCCGGTCGGCGGCGCGTTCGCGTTCGGGGTCGGAGGCCCGCCCGACGCCGGCGCAGCGGCTGCCCTGCCCTCGGGCGGCGGCGGGTCCCGGGTGGTCGGGGTGGCCCTGGGCACGGCGAGGTTCATCGCGTTCGCCGGGGCTGCGCTGCTGATCGGCGCCACCTTCTTCGTGGCCGTCCTGTGGCCCGCCGGGGGGCGCCGCTCCGCCCCGGTCCGGCTGATCGCGGCCGGCTGGCTGCTCAGCCTCGTCGGCGCGGTCGGGATGCTCCTCTTTCAAGGGCCCTACACGGCCGGGTCCGGAATCTCCGGCATCTTCCGCGGTGACCCGCTGGCCACCACCCTGGACGGCCGTTACGGCCAGCTCCTGGCGATCCGCGTGCTGGCGCTGCTGCTGGCCGTGCCGCTGCTGCGCCGGCTGCGCGACCCGGAGATGATCGAACCGGGCGACGACGGCGTTCGCCACCCGTCCGGGGCCGGCCGCCGGGGACTGGTGGAGCTCGCCGGCCTCGGCCTGGCGCTTGTGGTGACCATGGCGATGATCGGCCACGCGAGCGCGGGGGAGACGGTCTGGCTGGCGACGGCCAGCGTGACCCTGCACACCGCGGCCATGGCGATCTGGCTGGGCGGGCTGTGCGTGCTCGGCCTGACCCTGCTCGGCTGGTCCGGGCAGGGCGCGGGCGACGGCCACGGCAGCAGCACCGGCAATGACACTGGCGATGACGGCGTGGGCCGCGACGCGAGCCTCGAAGGCGAGCCCGTGCCACCCGCCCACGCGGTCGAACTGGCCCATGTCCTGCCACGCTGGTCGAGGACGGCGACGATCGCGATCGCCGTGATCGTCCTGACCGGGGCCTTCCAGACCTGGCGGGAGATCGGCGAGTTCGGGGCGCTGTTCGACACGACCTACGGCCGGTTGCTCCTCTACAAGCTCTGGTTCGTCCTCGGCGCGCTCGGGCTGGGGTTCCTCGCCAGGCGCTGGGTGCTCCGGCACTACCACCCCGAGCCGGGGCCGCAGGTCACCTCGATCGCCCTCACCGGGCTGCGCCGTGGCGTGCTGTTCGAGGTTCTGATCGGTGCCGTGGTCCTGGCGGTCACCGCGATCCTGGTGAACACCATCCCGGGCCGGGACTCCTACGCCCCGCCCTTCGCCAGGACCACCGTCGCCGGCCCGCTCACCGTGGACATCAACGTCTCGCCCACCCGCACCGGGGCGCAGACGATGCACGTCTACACCTACGACCCGCAGGGCCGGCCGCAGCGGCTGGTCGAGGCCAGCGGGGAGCTGAGCCTGCCCTCGGCGGGTGTCGGCCCCCTACAGGTCCCGCTGGTGGAGGTCGCTGACGGCCACGCCGTGGCCGAGGGAGTGGGCGTGCCCCTGCCCGGCCAGTGGCAGCTCCGCTTCACCCTGCGCATCAACGACTTCGACCAGTACGTGACGACGGTCTTCTACGACGTCCGCTGAACTCCGCCCGCTCCGTTGCCTCGGCCGCGTAGGGACTGGCTGAGGCAACGCGCTTCGGTTGAGCTACTTCCGACTCGGGATTAGACCGGGACCGGGCTCTGCACGTCTTGGGCGCCCGACGGGAGGCGCTGGTCGCCGGCCGGTCCCGGTGCGGTCGTCGCCGGGGCCGGTGCCTCACTGGTCGGCGGCGCCGGGGCCGGAGCGGTGCTCGGGGGCGGGG
>NZ_UBIZ01000155.1:0-234 GCF_900465275.1 Parafrankia sp. Ea1.12
TCCAGGGCGAGCTCCTCAAACTCGGCCACCGGGTGAGCGCATCCACGATCCGCCGGGTCCTGAAGACCCTCAGGTTGCCACCGGCTCCGAAACGGCAGACCGACACGACATGGCGACAGTTCCTGCGTACGCAGGCGTCGACGATGCTGGCCGTGGACTTTTTCCACGTGGACTGCGCCATTACGCTCCAGCGTCTGTACTGCTTCTTCGTCATAGAGGTCGGCTCCCGCTCCG
>NZ_UBIZ01000390.1:0-246 GCF_900465275.1 Parafrankia sp. Ea1.12
CGGTGCGGATCGCCGCCCGACACAACGGGGACATGTCGATGGCCACGAAACGAACCCCCTGGCGCCAGGTGAGCGGGGTGTCGGCCGGCCAGGCCAGCACATCGCCGGCGGCCCGTCCCTCGATCTGGCCGAGCAGCCCACCGTGACCTGCGGCGTCGATAAATCCGGTGTGCCAGCGATCCGCTGCCGGAGACCACTTTCCTGTCTCCGGGTCCTTCTCCCAGCGGGCCCTGCCCAGAAGTGTAA
>NZ_UBIZ01000401.1:0-246 GCF_900465275.1 Parafrankia sp. Ea1.12
GACCGACCCGGCCCGCTGGTTCTGGTACGAGGGCAACTTCGCCGACTACGAGACCAACAAGGTCGAGCGGCTCGGCGCGGACGCGGCCCGCCCGCACCGGGTGACGTACCGCAAGCTCACCCGCGACGCGTCGAGACCGGAGATCAGCCCGGGCGGTTCTGCAGGGAGTTCGCGGCCATCAGCAGGTAGTCCCAGAGCTGGGCGCGGTGTTCCGGGGCGAGGCCGAGGCTGTCGACCGCGGATTCC
>NZ_UBIZ01000206.1:0-93797 GCF_900465275.1 Parafrankia sp. Ea1.12
TCGTCCTCGATGCCGCGGGAGAGGACCGAGTACTCGATCTGCAGGTCGCAGATCGGGTGCACGGCCGCCGCCCGCCGGATCGTCTCCGGGCCGACCTCCGACAGGCCGATGTGCCGGACCAGACCGGTCAGCCGGATCAGCCGCGCAGCTCCCAGCCGTTGCCGGCGGGATCGCGGCAGATCACGATCCGCCGGCCGTCGAAGTCACCCGCGGTGAACGGGATGCCGGCCGCGGTCAGGCGGGCCTCGATCGCGGCGCAGTCGGCACCGACCTCGATCGCCGTGTGCGCCTTGGCCGCGGGAACATGGTCGGGGTCGAGGCTCAGGTGGACCTGGGTGCCGTCGTCGGCCTCGAACCACCGCGCACCGCGGCCGAGGGCCACCGACGACGGCTCGAGCCGCCGGTAGCCGAGCACCCCCACCAGGAACTCCGCCTCGGCGTCGGCGGCATCCGGCGGGACCCCGAGGTTGGCATGGTGAAATCTCGGCACACGCCGGAGTGTGACACAGAAGCCACCTCCGGCGGAACGTCCTCGCCCCCGGTCAGCCGGCCTCAGCCTCCAAGCGGGCGGCCGACGAGCCCGGCCCGCTCGGCGACGAACTCCTCGACGCTGCGCGCCGGACGTCCCGCCCGCAGTCGGGAAATGTTTGGATTCTGTCGCCTTCGTACGTGACAGGCGCCGGTGCCCGACGGGTGCCGACGATCATCCCCGGAGGGGCAGATGGCCAGCGAGACGACCTGTCCGGCACCGCCGTTCGACCGGGAGCTCACCCCGCTGCTGGCATCGGGCCAGCTGCCGTCCACCGTGGACGCCGCGCGCATGGTCGCGCTGCGCACGCCGACACCGCTGGCGGTGGTCGACGAGGCGCTGGCCGCGCAGGACCTCGTCCGTGAGGACCGGCTCGTTCCCGGACTGGACGGGGACCCGGACGTCACCGTCGCCGTCATCAGGAAGCGCGCGGGCGCGCCGGGCGGGCCGGGCGTCTACTTCGCCCACGGCGGCGGGATGGTCATGGGTGACCGGTTCAGCGGCATGGACCGGTACCTGGACTGGATCACCCTTTTCGACGCCGTCGTGGTGTCCGTGGACTACCGGCTTGCGCCGGAGCATCCCGACCCGGCGCCGCTGCGCGACTGCTACGCCGGTCTGGTCTGGACGGCGGAGCACGCCGCGGAGCTCGGGTTCGACCCGGGCCGGCTGATCGCTGTGGGCCTGAGCGCCGGCGGCGGGCTCGTCGCGGGGGCGACGCTGATGGCCCGGGACCGCGGCGGGCCCGCGCTCGCCGGGCAGATCCTGCTCTGCCCGATGCTCGACGACCGCGACGCCACGGTCTCCACG
This sequence comes from Parafrankia sp. Ea1.12, assembly GCF_900465275.1. Classification (NCBI taxonomy): domain Bacteria; kingdom Bacillati; phylum Actinomycetota; class Actinomycetes; order Frankiales; family Frankiaceae; genus Parafrankia; species Parafrankia sp. Ea1.12. The sequence continues at coordinate 1,340 of NZ_UBIZ01000206.1, forward strand.
CAACAGATCGACGGCATCGGCGTGTGGGACAGGTCCAGCAACATCGCCGGCTGGGGCGCCCGGCTCGGCGACCGGCGCGGCACGGACGACGTCTCGGAGTACTCGGCCCCGGCCCGGGCCACCGACCTCTCCCGACTGCCGCCGACCTACCTCGACTGCGGATCGGCGGAGGTCTTCCGGGACGAGGTGGTCGCCTATGCCTCGGGAATCTGGGCGGCCGGCGGGTCCGCGGAACTGCACGTGTGGTCCGGCGGCTTCCACGGTTTCGACGGAGTGGCGCCGGACGCCGCGATCTCCGTTGCCGCGCGGAAGACCCGGGACGATTTCATCCGGCGCCTTCCCGGGTCCCGCACACAGTGAGGAGCGATGAATAATCGCTCACTCCGAGCCTGCCGACCCGCACCCACCCGCATCCAGGCACACACGAAGGTCGACCCTCCGCACAGGGAGACATACGAACGCGTAACGGTGACTCCCGCCGCGGCACGCACGCACCCCCTAGATCACATTCCACATCGTGGAATAGTAAGCGCTCACTTGTCCAAGTCGGTTCGGGCGGTTAGCCTTTCCTCGGCGCCAGGAAACCGGCCCGGGGAGAGCGGCGGCGGACCGTCCAGAGCGCCGCACGGCGAGGGCGGCGGCACGTTCGGTCATCGATTCGCGTGATCGCCGCTTCGTGCGTCCCCTCGTATCGGCGGAAGTGAGAGCACTCGACATGGATCGCGAGTCGGAGTCCCCACGTGCGGAATTACTCGCGGCTACCGATGAACAGATCGAAGACGCGGCTGACCACGCCGATCCGATGGCACTGCGGGGATTGCTGTATCAGCTGACCGGCGACGAGAGCGTCGCCGCCACGAAGGTCGGGCCCGTACCGGGCTACGTGGGCGGGAACCTCTCGGTCGGCCTCACCGATCCGGCCGACATCGCCCTGCTGCGAGCGAAGGCCGCGGATTTCCTGAAGGCCTGTCGCGACTCCGGCGCGGGGCAGATCGATCCCGGGCCGCGCGAACGACTGCCGCGCAGCCTCGCGCTCGCCGGCGGCCTGGACGAGCTCCCCGCGGAGGACGTCGACCTCTGGGTGGAGGAGCTCGGCCTCGACCCCTGGGTCCGCGGGCTGACCTGGAAGGAGCCCACCCCGCCGGAGCGGCTCGCGGACTTCTCCGTCATCGTCATCGGTACCGGCATGGGCGGCCTGAACGCGGCCGTCCAGCTCCAGCACGCCGGCATCAGATTCACGGTGATCGAGAAGAACTCCGGCGTCGGTGGGACGTGGCACGAGAACCGCTACCCGGGCGCGCGGGTCGACTCGCCGAGCCGCGCCTACATGCACATGATCGGCGTCGAGTTCGACTGCCCGTCACCGTGGTGCTCACAGTCCGAGAACCAGCGCTACTTCGACTGGGTCGCCGACACCTTCAACCTCCGCGAGCACATCGTGTTCGACACCGAGGTGACGACGGTGGTCTGGCAGGAGGGCACCTCCACCTGGGAGGTCACGGCGAAGGGGCCGGAGGGCGAGCGGGTCTTCCGGGCGAACGCGGTCATCAGCGCCGTCGGGCTGCTCTCGCGGCCCAGCGTCCCGACCATCGCGGGCGCGCAGGACTTCCAGGGCCCGTCGTTCCACACCGCGCGCTGGCCGGACGGCCTCGAGCTGGGCGACAAGCGGGTCGGCGTGATCGGCACCGGCTGCTCGGGCGTCCAGATGGTTCCGGAGCTGGCGAAGCTCGCCTCCCACGTCACGGTGTTCCAGCGGACGCCGCAGTGGCTGTTCGAGCACGCCGGCTACCTGTCACCGTTCCCGGACCAGGTGACCTGGCTGGACCGCAACTTCCCGTACCACCCGCACTTCATGCGGTTCCGGACCAACTGGCTGCTCGGCCCGTACCAGTCGGGGCCGTTGCGTGAGATCGACCCGGAGTTCGACGACCCGTTCGCGCGCAGCGCCGTCAACAAGGAGATCCGCGACGAGCGGGTCGCCTTCATCCGGCAGAAGCTCGCCAGCCGGCCCGACCTCGTCGAGAAGATGATCCCGCCGCATCCGCCGTTCTCGGCGCGGCCGGTGCAGGTCGACGCGAACTACAACATGTACGACGCGATCATGCGGGACAACGTCGCCCTGGTCACCGAGGGGATCGACCGGATCACCCCGACCGGCATCCGCACGGCGGACGGCACCGAGCACGAGCTGGACGTCATCGTCTACGCGACCGGGTTCAAGGCGAACGAGTGCCTGTGGCCGATGGAGGTGCTGGGGCGCAATGGGCGCTCCGTGCACGAGCTGTGGGCGAAGGACGGCCCGCGCGCCTACCTCGGCGCGATGCTGCCGGGCTTCCCGAACCTGTTCCTCATCTACGGGCCGAACATGAACCCGTACGGCGGCCTGGGCGTCGTCAACCACCAGGAGATGGTCACCCGCTGGCTCCTCGAGTGCATCGAAAAGGTCATCGTCGAGGAGAAGGCCTCCATCGACGTCACCGAGAAAGCCTACTGGCGCTACAACGACCAGCTCGACGAGCGCGAGAAGTACAAGATCTACAAGGATGCGCGGGCGAACAGCTACTACCGCAACGAGCACGGCCGCTCGGTCACGAACTGCCCGTTCCCCGGGAACGAGATGTGGCACCGGCTACGCCACCCGGGCTTCGACGACCTGATCCTGCGTTGATCCCGCCGGCCCGCCTGCCCGTGGTCGGGGCGCCGGCGGGCCCGGTCAGGGCACGGGCGCCCTCGCGTTGGCGGGAGCCCCCGGTCAGGCCGGGTGCGGGGGCCATTCCAGGCCGGACAGCGAAGCCAGCGCGTGCACCAGTGCCTGGGCGCCGTCACGGCCACGGTCCTGCGCCTGCAGGGCCACGTAGAGCTGGTTGGCGAGCGCCAGCCCCGGCAGGGCGAGCCTGGCCCGCCGTGCCTCGGCGAGCGCGATGCCGAGATCCTTGACCATGTGGTCGACGAAGAACCCGGGCGCGAAGTCGCCGCCCACCACCCGCGGCGCGAGGTTCGACAGCGACCAGCTGCCGGCGGCGCCGCTGGCCACCGACTCCAGCACGCCGGCGACGTCCAGTCCGACGCGGCTGGCGTACAGCAGTCCCTCCGACATCGCGACCATGGTGCTGGCGATGAGGATCTGGTTCACCATCTTCGTGTGCTGACCGGCGCCGTGATCACCCTGCCGGACGATCGTGGCGCCCATCGCCTCGAAACCGGGGCGGACCGCCTCGAACACGCCGGGCGGGCCGCCGACCATGATCGAGAGTGTGGCGTTGCGGGCGCCGACGTCGCCGCCCGACACCGGCGCGTCCAGCGCGTGCATCCCGATCTCCCCGGCGGCCCGGCCGATCTCGACCGCGAGCGCGGGCTCGCTCGTCGTCATGTCGACGAGAACCGTCCCGGGCTCAGCACCGGCGAGCGCGCCGGCGGGGCCGAGCAGCACCTCGCGGACGTCCGCGGGCAGGCCCACCATCGAGAACACGACGTCGCTGCCGGCCGCCACCTCGGCGGGCGAGTCGGCCCAGGTCGCCCCCGCGGCGAGCAGGCCGTCCGCGCTGTCCCGGCTGCGGGTCGTGACCGTCACCCGGTAGCCGCGGCGCAGCAGGTGCCCGCACATGGACGCCCCCATCACCCCGGTGCCGATCCACCCGACCCGGGTCGACTCGGGCGACATCGACTCGGGCGACACCGGCGAGGAACCTGCGACGGACAAGACGACCCGCTTCCTGTGCGACCACGCACGACTGCGTCCCACTGCCACCTCGTACGACCCCGTACGACCCAGGAGTTCGTACCACCCGGCCCCACCGCCGGTGGCGGCCGGCTCAGTTCACCGCGGCGCGGCGCAGCGCGCGGTACAACAGCTGGGGATCGCCCATCCGGCGGCGCAGTGCCCGTTCCAGGCCGGCGATCGGGTAGAGGTTCTGGGGGGCGCGGGCGTCCTTGAACTCGGCGGAGGCGAAACGGCGCAGCGTCACCTGGCTCTGGTCGGCCAGCGCGATCGCCTCGGCGGCGGACATGTCCGCGCCGCACTCGACCCGCACCACCCCGGCCCACGGCGCGCCCGGCCCGCCCGGCAGCCGCAGGTACCAGCTGTGCCGGTCCCAGCTGGAACCCATCAGGAAGACCGGGGTCCGCTGGCCCGGACCGAGGGTGCCGACCATCGCGTGCTGGCGCGGCGGAAGGTAGGCCGACTGGTGGGTCTTGACGAAGCCCAGGGTCCGCGGCAGGTGCTGGCGCCCGCGCAGCGGGCCGTCGACGACCAGCAGGTCGGTGCCGGCGTGGTGGCCGGTGCCGGTCGTGTGGTCGCCGAGCCGGGCGCGGGCCGCGGCGGCCGACTCCACCTCGAGCTCACCGAGGGCCCGCTGCAACGCCAGGCTCAGCCCGACCGGGTCGGTCGCGCGCGTCCGGCGGACGGGATAGTCGCCGGCGGTCGTCCGGACGTCCGCGGCGTGCGCGGCGGCGGTGAACGTCCCCCGGCTCACCGTCGCGACGGCCAGGTGGGCCCCGGCCTCACAGCAGCAGACGACGCCACTGGCATAGGAGGCGCACAGGGCCGGCAGCGCCGACGTCGCCTGCTCGCCGGCGGGCACGCTGTCGTGGATCCAGGCGCGTGCCTCGACGCGGCGCACCCCGTCGACGAACAGCACCGCGCCCGGCGGGGCCGTGCCGGGAGCGGGGTCACGCGGCGCCCACGCCGACTCGGGCACCTCGACGTCCAGCACGACCGGGGCGCTGGACTCGACGAGCTCCTCCTCGCCGAGGCTCGTCCCGTAGCCGGGATCCCAGGCGTCGACGCTGAACCGCATCCCGCCCGCCGGCGCCGCAGGTGCCGCGGATCCGGGAGGTGCGGGAGGTGCGGGAGGTGCGGGGGATCCGTCGGGTCCGGCCGGCGCGGCCGGCCGCGGGATTGGTGGTGCCTCGGTCACGTGCGCTCCCTGACGACGGTCGACGTCCGCTGGTCCCGGTTCACCGCGAAGCGTACGGGGACCCGCTCGGCCAGCGCCTGGACGTGGGTGACCAGGCCGACCATCCGGCCGCCGCCGCTCGCGAGGCTCTCCAGGGTGCTCGCGACGACGTCCAGGGTGGCCTCGTCGAGGGTGCCGAAGCCCTCGTCGAGGAACAGCGAGTCGAGCGTGGCCGCCCCGCCGGCCGCCATCGCCCGCAGCTGGGAGGACAACGCGAGAGCCAACGCCAGGCTGGCCTGGAACGTCTCACCGCCGGAGAGGGTCCGCACCGGCCGGCGCGAGTCGGCGTCGGCATGGTCGACGACCACGAACTCGCCGTCCTCGTGGGTCAGCTCGAACTGGCCGCCGGACAGCTCCGACAGCGTCACCGACGCCTCCTCGACGAGGATGTCGAGGGCGGCGGCCACCATCCAGCGCGGGAACCGGTCGGAGCGCAGCAGCTGGCCGAGCTGGCGGGCGACCTGGTCCGCCTCACGCGCCGTCGCGACCTCGGCGGTGAGCCGGGCGGCCTCGGCACGGCGCTCGACGACCCGGGCAAGCTCCGCGCGGGCCCGTGCCAGCCCTTCCGCCACGGCGGCGGACGCACCGGCCGAGGCCGGCCCCCCGGCGGGGTCAGGCTCGGGGCCGTCGGGGCGAAGGTCGTGGGCGGCGAGCAGCTCGCCCAGCGCGGTGTCGGCGTCGTCACGGCGCCGGCGGGTGGCCTCGGCCTCGGCGGTGGCCGCGGTGAGCAGGTGGTCGCGGGCCGTCGCCTGCGCGCGGGACCAGTCGGTCAGCTCCGTCCAACCAGCCAAAACGTCCTCGCCGTCGACCGCGGGGGCGCCGAGCGGGACGAGGCCGTCGCGGGCCGCGGCCAGCGCGGCGCCGGCCGCGCCGAGCGCGTCCCGGGCCTGCTCGAACGCCCGCTCGGCGGCGTCGACTTCCGCCCGGGCGCCGCGTAGCCGCTGGTCGGCCTGGCCGGCCGCGGCGGTGAGCCGGTCGAGCTCGGCGAGCGCGGCCGCGACCTCGACGGCGCTCGGCGCGCCGGCGAGCGCGGCACGCAGCGCCTCGGTCTGGTCGTCGAGGGTCGCGACGCGGGTGGCGGCCCGCTGCTGGGCCCGGGCCGCGGCGATCCGCTCCTCGTCCGCCCGGGCCTGCCCGGCGGTGGCGAGCGCCAGTGCCTGCCGCGCGGCGGCGAGGGACGCCGCGGCGGCGGCCGACCGCTCGGCGGCGGCGTCACGCTGACCGGCCCGGTCACGGGCGAGGCCGGCGGCCCAGGTGACGAGCGCGGCCCAGTCGGCCTCCAGGTCGGTGCCCGCCAGGCCGGGAGCGCCGAGGGAGACCAGCGGGTCCCGGGCGGTGTCGAGCGCCCGCCGTGCCCCGGCCGCCTCGTCCCGGCAACGGGTGACGACCGTCTCGGCGGCCGCCGCGGCGTCGCGGGCCTGGCGCAGGGCCAGGTCGGCGCCGGTGACGGCGCCGTCGAGCCGCTCGACGTCCGCGAGGAGGTCGGCGGCGCGGCGGGCGTCCGGCGCGTCGGCGAGCGCGCGGCGCAGCTCCTCGACCCGTTTGGTCAGCTCCGCGAGCCGGGCCTCGGATTCCAGTGCCGCCCGGGTGGCGGCGGTCGCCTCGGCGGTACGGGCGGCGACCTCACCCTCGGCGGCGGTGACCGCCTCGTCGGCCGCACCGATGCCGAGGGCCGGCAGCGGCGGCGGCAGGGTCGCGACGGGCCGCGCGCAGACCGGGCAGTCCTCCCCCACGGCCAGGTGCGGCCGCAACGCGGCGGCCAGATCGGCGCGGGCGGCGGTGTCCCGGGCGGCGGCCGCGCGGTGCCGGGCGTGGCGGGCCGTGTCCAGGGCGGTCTCGGCCCGGCCGAGCGCGTCCCGGGCTGCGGCGTGCGCGGCTGCCGCGCCAGCCTGGCCGGTCAGCAGCTCGGCGAGCAGCTCGTGATCGCGCAGGGCCCGTTCCAGCGGACCGCGCGGCGGTGCGGCGGCCCGCTCCTCGCGGACGGCGGTGTCGGCCCGCTCGGCCGCCTCCCGGCGCTCGACGGCCTCGGCCCGCGCCGCCTCTGCGCCGCGCAGCCGATCGGTCAGCGCCGCCAGCCCGACCGGCGGGCGCACACCGGCGAGCAGCCCCAGCTCGGCTTCGAGCCGGCTCATCTCGGCGGCGGCGGCCTCGGCGGTCTGCTCGGCCGCGCGTTCGGTGGTGGTCGCCGACGCCAGCCCGCCGCGCGCCTGCGCGAGCGCGGCGTCCGCGGCGGCGAGGGCCGCCCCGGCCGCGGTCTGCTCGGTGACGGCTTCCGGTCGGGCCGCGAGCAGGCCGGCGAGTGCCTCGTGGTCGTGGGCGTACCGGTCGAGCGGGCCGCGGGACGGCGCCGCGGCGAGCCGTTCCCGGGCGGTGCTGTCCGCCCGCTCGGCCTCCTCGCGGTGCCGGCGGGCGTCCGCCGCGGCGGCCCGGGCGGCGTGCAGCCGGCCGGTGAGATCCGCCAGCCCGTCCGGCGGTCGGACGGCGGCGAGCCGGTCACGCTCAGCGGCCAGCCGGGTGACCTGGGCGGCGGCGTCGGCGGCGGCGGTGTCCAGCCAGGCCAGCTCCGCCAGCGCGGCGGCCACCTCGGCGGCGAGCCGGGTGAGCGCGCCGACCTGGTCGGCCGCGGTGGCCTCGGCGGCGGCGGTCGCGTCCGAGTACCCGGCGAGCTGCTCGGCGAGGACGTCCGCGCGCTGGCGCTGGTCGCTCGCGCGGGCGTTCGCCGCCGCGCGGATCGTGTCGTAGACGCCCAGCCCGAGCAGCCGGGTGAGGATCGCCTGCCGCTCGCTCGGCTTCGCCCGCAGGAACTCCGCGAACTCGCCCTGCGGGAGCACCACGCAGGTGCAGAAGTGCTCGAAGGTGAGCCCGAGCAGCTCCTCGACCGCCGCCGTGACGGCGGGCGCGCCCGCGGCGAGGACCTCCGTCGGCTCCCCCGGCCCGCCGACGCCGGCCGGGTCGACCAGCCGCTCGAACCGGGCGTTGCGCACGGTCACGTTCCCGCGGGCGGAGCGGCGCAGCTCCCGCGCCACCACGTAGCGGGCGCCGGCCGCGTCGAAGACGAGACGCACCGTGCCGCGGGCCGCGGTCGGCGCGAGCGCCAGGTGCACCGTCGCGCGGTTGTTCCAGCGCGGCACCGAACCGAACAGCGCGAACGTCAGCGCGTCGATCAGCGTCGACTTGCCGGCGCCGGTCGGGCCCACCAGCGCGAAGTAGTCGGCGTCGGTGAGGTCCAGCACCGCCGGTTCCCGGAACGACCCGAAACCGGCGAGGTCCAGCTGTACCGGGCGCATTCAGTCCCCTCCCAGATCCCTCGGCCGGCGCCGGCTCGGACGTCCCATCAGTCGCTTGGTCACTCGGTCACTCGGCCACTTATTCGCCGCTGGAGACGTCGTCGTGCAGCCGGGCGAACAGCGCCTCGACCCGGGGGTCGTCGAACTGCTCGGCGGCGCAGTACTCCCGGAACAGGTCCACGGGGCTGCGCCGCGCCAGCGCCGCGGTGCTCGGGCGCGACCCGCCGAGGGCCACCCGGAACTCCGGGTCGATGCCGACCTCGAGCGCGTTCGGCAGCAGCTCCTGGACGTCGTCGCGCAGCCCCGCGCGGGCCGGTTCGCGCACGACCACCCGCAGCAGGTCCTCTGCGAGCTCCGGGGCCTGCGCGGCGAGCTCCGCGACGGTGCCCCGGACCGTCCGCAGCCGGCGGCCGGCCGTCAGCGCGACGTCGGTGACCCGGGCGGGAACGCCGGGGCTCGCCTCGACGAGGCACACCACGTTCGTGTTCTCCTGCTCCCCGAAGTCGACCGCGAGCGGCGCGCCGGAGTACACCACCGGGCACGGCGCGGCGAGGGTCTGCCGCCGGTGCAGGTGCCCCAGCGCCACGTAGTGGGCGTCCGCGGGGAACGCCGCCGCGGACACGTGATACTCGAAAATCGACTGGGCCAGCCGCTCCCCGCCGCCGAACAGGCCGTTGGTCACCGTCAGGTGAGCCAGGACGAGGTTCACCGCGTCGTCGTCGAAGCCGGAGCGCAACTGCTCCACCAGGGCGCGCACCACCTGGTCGTAGCGGGCCGCGGTCTGGTCGGGCGTCTGGGTGACCAGGTCGGCGGCGCGGACGGCGTACCGCTGGGAGACGAACGGCAGCGCCGCCACGGTCACCGGTTCACCGGTGCCGGGGGCGCGGAAGGTCACCACCCCGCCGTCGGCGGCGGTGCGCGGCGTCCCGACCAGGGTGATCCCGGCGGCGGACATCAGCGGCCGGTAGGCGTCGAAGGTCGGCTGGTGGTCGTGGTTGCCGGCGATCACGACCACCTCGGCCCCCGTGCCGCGCAACGCGACGAGCGCCTGCACGGCGAGTTGCTGGGCCGCCGCCGGCGGGGCCGCGCTGTCATAGACGTCCCCGGCGACGAGCACCGCGTCGACCTCGTGCTCCCGGGCGATCCCGATGATCTCCCCGAGCACCGCGCGCTGCTCGTCGAGCCGGTTACGTCCCTTGAGCGTCTTGCCGAGATGCCAGTCCGAGGTGTGCAGGAACTTCATGGCGGTCCCTAAAGGCCGGAGGTCAGAACGGCGGAACCTCGTCGGAGGGGTTGGGTAGGAGGTCGAACGGATTGCGGGGAATCGTGCCGGGCGCCGGTTTCCCGGGCTGGCCGGGAACCGAGCCGGACGGCGGGCCGGTGGTTTCGGGGGGCGGGCCCGCGGTCTCGGAGTGCCGGGTCGCCCAGGCGGGGAACGGGAACTCGACGGCGAGCGGCACCGGGATCTCCGGCTGGGAGATGAACATCGTGCCCGGTTTGGCCAGTGTGGCCCGGGCGCGCTGCCCCGGCGGCAGGAACCCGTACTCCGGCCGGCCCGCCTCGGCCGAGTCGAGGCGGCCGACCACCTTGATCGAGCTGTTGGCGATGATCCGCCGCTCGACCTCACTCGCCGTCTGCTGCGCGCCGATCAGGATGATGCCCAGCGAGCGGCCGCGCTCGGCGATGTCGAGCAGCACCTCCTTGATGGGGCTCGCGCCCTCCCGCGGGGCGTACTTGTTCAACTCGTCGATCATCGTGAACAGCAGCCCGCCGGCGCCGGCCTCCTCCTTGCGCCGCGTCTCCGCGGCGAGCACCACCCCGACGACGAACCGCTGCGCCCGCTCCGGCAGGTTGTGCAGGTCGACCACGGTCACCTGCTGGTCGGCCGTGGACACCCGCCGGCGCGGGCTGTCCGCCAGATCCGCCCGGATCAGTGACCGCAGTGAACGCAACGACGAGCGGAGCCGGCGGACGAAGGCGTTGACCGTCCCGGCGCCCGTCACCGGCCCGGCCCAGTCCCGGCGTGTCTCCTCGTCGGTCAGCCGGTCGACGATCAGGTCGACCAGTTCGGAGTAGGTCCGCACCAGCTGGCCGTCGATGCTGACGGCCCCGTCGGCGCCGGCGGGAACCGCGTCCGTGCGCAGCCGCAGGGCCACCTGGTGGACGACGATCGTGTACTGGTTGCGGTCGTCCTCGGCGTCGGCGAACACGTACGGCAGCAGCTCGCCCGCGCAGAACTCCTGGATCGTCCACCAGAACGCGGCTACCCCGGTCGGCCGGGAGGCGACGTGCGGACGTCCCGAGGTGTCGTCGGGCAGCGGCGGGGCGAAGAAGCCGACCGAGCGGAACGGCTCGGCGGGCAGCCCGAGCAGGCTGTAGGCGGCGCGCATACCCTCGTCGAGCCGGGAGTTGGCGTGGTCGAGGAACAGCAGGTCCTCGCCCTTCACCGAGAACACCAGCGCCTTGGTGTTCACCGCTTCGCGCCTGAGCACCCCGCAGCGGAAGATCGAGTGCAGCAGGAACAGCGCGAAGCTGGTCTTGGTGGCCACTCCCGAGATGCCGCTGATCGAGACGTGAGCGCCCCGGGTCCCGTCGAGGAACTCCAGGTTGACGTAGATCGGGTTGCCGTCCCGCCCGATGCCGACCGGGATCCGCTTGTCCATCATGTCGAAGTACAGCGCCGTCGCCCGCTCGTCGCCGGTCGCCCGCCGCACCTGCTCGCCGGGCAGCGGCGGGACGTAGACCTCCGGCTCCACCCGGGTCGTGGTGATCTCGGCGATCTCCTGCACCTGGGCGGGCAGGACGCCGTCGGCGATCAGGAAGACGTCCGAGCCGAACGACGCGCCCTCGTGCCGGGCCCGCACCTGGGTGACGATGCCGGCGGTCATCACCGGCCCGACGCCGGGCACCGCGCGGACGGTGACGACGACATCGTCGAGCTGCAGATAGCTGCCCTCGAGCAGGGCGACGTGGAACAGCAGCGGGGTGTTCTCCTCGGTGCCGAGCACCCGACCGACCGGCGCCACGGCCGCCGCCTCCCGCGCCGGGCCGGCGGTACGCCTGCCGTTGGACCCGCCGACCTCAACCGTCATGCACGAACCCCCAACCGACTGCCCCTACCAACCTGCTCCTGCCGGCCTGCGACTGCCGGCCTGCCAATGCCAATGCCATGGCCATGGCCATGCAGCGCCCGACACCCGACACCCTCCGCCACAGGCGATCGCCCGGCGCATCCGGCGACCGGCCGCCACCAGGCTAGCCGTGAGGTCCGACACCCAGCCGGTGCCACCTCGACCAGCGACCTCCAACGCGTTCGCCGCCCGGCCGGGAGATAGCCGAGCCATAGTCGTCGGATGGCCCGTCTCATGCTCGTGCTGGGTGCCGTGCTCGTCTCCTGCATGGCGACGACGTCCTGCGGGCCGGCCTCGGACGGGTCGGGGTCGGGGCCGGTACCGCCCTGCAGCCTGCTGACAGTGCCGGAGATTCGAGCCGCGATCGACGCGGCCTGGAGCCCGGGCAGGCAGCAGGTCTCTGAAGGGGACACGGATGCGATCGGATGCGCCTTCAGTTCACCGAAAGGGTTCGTCATCCTCTGGAGTTCCGCGCAGGACGCCGAGGCAGGCTATCGGTCATCGCGCGCGGCTCCGGCCCAACAGCCGCAGGAGGATCTGAGCGGTGTCGGCTACGAGGGTTACGCATACACCAGCCCCGGCAACGTCCAGGAAGTCCACCTGCTGAAGGGTGACGCGTACGTCTCGGTCGCCGTCGGGGCAGGAGCCCCGCCGGGCACCGCCCGCCATTTCGGTGATCTTGTCGTTGCCAGACTCCCCTGACCGCCCGGTGCCTGCCGAGACGACCTGCACCTCCGATCAAGATCGCCAACGGACGGGGTGTCGTCAACGCGGTTGATTATCTTGAGGATAATTCGAGACTAAGAAGATCAAACCCCCGGCACGTCACGGCGATCCGGACACGGCAGGGGCAACCAGGGCGCCTACCGGCGCGAAGGCGCGCGACGGGTGATCCGCTGCCGTAGGCGCGCGCCGAGCGGGAAACCGGCCGACCCGCCCAGGAAGATCACCGCGTGGACCAGAGCCTCAACCCACGAGACCCCGAACGCGATCCGGCCCACGCCGAGCAGAAGCATCACGATCATGACCGCGAGCGCGGCGAGAGACAGGAACCACCGACGTCGTCCGCGTCGACGTCGGTCTGGCTCCTGAGACGTCGGGGTGGTGCCGTGGCTGCCCGCGGGTTGGACCGGGCGGCTCAACTGGTGTGGGTCGGGACGTGGCGGTCCAAGGCGTCGGCGAGGTCGGTGAGCTTCCGTTCGTAGGAGTCGTGGATCCGCGGGGTGACGTAGCCGAAGTACAGGTTGCTGCGCAGGATGGCGGTGAGCTGGTCGCCGTGGGCGGTGAGGGTGACCTCGGTCGGCCAGGCGCCCGGGCGCCTGGTGATGGTGCGGGGCCAGCGCCGCCCGCCCTGACAGCGGACGGTGTTCGGGGTCGGGGGGGATCGTTCCCGTGCGGAAGCGGGCGGATCCCCTGCGGCGCTAGGGTGATCGCACTATGACGAGAGCGATCAGAGGCGATCAGAACGAGGCGTCCGAACCTCAGCACAGCATGATCACCGAGTGGCTCGAAGTCGACGCCGAGCCTCGGCCGTGGCGGAAGCCGAGGCGACGGAAGGTCCTGTTCGCGCTGACCACGGTCCTGCTGATCTCGCTGACCGCGCTGCTCTGGCCCGGCGGTGAAGCGGATGCCCCCCTGCCCAGTGCGACCCCCGAGGAGTGGTCCCACGCCGCCCCGCTCGAAAAGACCCTCTACGGCCATACCGGCTGGGTGCGGTCGGTGGTGTTCTCCCCGGACGGACGCACGCTGGCCAGCGGCTCCGACGATGCCACGGTGCGGTTCTGGGACATGTCCGACCGCACCGACCCCACCCCCCTCGGCAAGCCCCTCACCGGCCACACCGACCCGATAGCGGCGGTCGCGTACTCCCCCGACGGACGCACCCTCGCGACCAGCTCCACCGACCGCACGGTGCGCTTCTGGGACGTCACCGACCGCACCGATCCCACCCCCCTCGGCGAGCCCCTGACCCGCCACTCCACGGACCCCACGAGCTATGTGGCCGCGATGGCGTACTCGCCTGATGGCCGCACCCTCGCCACCGGCGGCCTCGACAACACGCTGCGGCTGTGGGATGTCACCGACCGCACCAACCCCACCCTCCTCAACCAAACCCTCACCGGCCACACCAGAACAGTGGCGTTCCTGGCGTACTCCCCGGACGGGCGCACCCTCGCCACCGGCTCCTACGACCGCACGGTGCGGTTCTGGGACGTCACCGACCGCACCAGACCCGCACCCCTCGGCCCACCCCTCACCGGCCACACCGACCCGCTGATGTCGCTCGCGTACTCCCCCGACGGGCGCACCCTGGCCACCAGCGCCTCCGACTACTCGACACGGTTCTGGGACGTCACCAACCGCACCCGACCCACTCCCCTGGGCGAACCGATCGTCCTAGGCGACAGCCCGTCCGTCTGGTGGGTGCTAGATCTGGACTACTCCCCTGATGGGCACACCCTCGCCACCATCTCCGGCGACCGACTGGTGCGCTTCTGGGACGTCACCGACCGCACCAGACCCACCCTCCTCGGCCAAACCCTCACCGACCACACCGACCGGCTGGAGTCCGTGGCGTTCTCCCCGGACGGGCGCACCCTCGCCGTCAGCTCCGATGACCGCACGGTGCGGCTGTTGGCGCCGTGAGCAGTCCCCTCGCCCTTGGCCGGCAGCACGGGTCCAAGGGTGTTCTGACGCGCCGTTAAGGCTTGTTTAGGACGGCGGCGCTTCGATGGTCGGAGTCGGCTGGAGCCGGGTCCTTCGGGAGGGCGTCTGATGAGTTGGCGGGACCGGTTGTTGCTGCGCCGGTATGGCCAGGGCCGTTCGAAGAGCCGGGCCACACTGCTCGATCGGGAGGCCAGCCCCACGGACCTCGCCGACCTGCGCGCCTTCGTCGCGGAGCGGATCGGTGTGGAGTTCTACGTCGAGCCGGAGACGACCGCGACCGACACGACGGTTGTCGCGGTGGACCGGGACGGCGACTGGATCCGCCGGCGAGTCGGGACCCCGACCGTCGCCGCCAAGCTGGCGAGGTCGGTGGGCGTGCCCGTGTACGACGCCGCGGTGCTCGGGTATCCGCGACGGATGCGGGAACGGAACCGAAACCACCGGAGGTGACCCCGTGGCCGGTCGGTCCCCGGCCCCCGGCTGTGCCGGGTGCGTCGGATGGTGGTGGTGAGTGCCACCTATGCCAGGCTGGCCCGTCTCCCGGGCGGAGGAATCGGCCGGTTGGTGCGGTAATGAGTCGAACGGCTGGTGGGGGGCCTGCGGATCACCCACCGTGACCAGCCGTGTCGGATCGCACCGCGCGGAAGGTGTCCTCAATAGTGATCTTTATTGTGCTGGCGTTTCCCTTCGCACTCATGTTGATGATGTTGGCGATGCACGCGATCGAGCTTCACCTCGACGCGCCGTCGACGCCGGCGCTCAGCCCGGCACGCCGCCGGTCGGCGGTCGCCGCGGCGAGGCCGGCACCACTGCCACTGCCCGCCCTGTCCCCCGCGCGCCCGTCGCTCCCCGCGCCGATCGCCACGACGATCCCCGGTCTGCACGCACTGCCCCCGTTGCCGGTGCTGCCCGCGCTGCCAGCCCCGCGCTCGGCGACCTCGGTGACCGCGCCGATCGTGCCGGCGACCACCGTGGCCGCGACGATCGTGCCACCAACCGCAGCAGCAGCGGCGACAGCGGCGAACACCGCGACCGTCCCGATGGTCATCACGACCGTGGCGGCCGCGGCACCCGTCACGGTGTAGGACGGCGGCCAGCGGGTCGCAGCCGCCGCCGATGCCGGCGGACCCGCCCCTCCCCCGTCACACCAGGCTCCCCATGGTTCGCTCCGCGTCCCGGACACGGACCTCCCCGGACATCAGCTTCGGCGACAGCGCGTCCCGCAGCCGAGCCAGCGCCGCCGACTCCGCGTGCGCCGCCTCGCCACGCGCGTCCAGCGCCGCCAACTCGGCGCCGATCCCGGCACACCGCTCGGCCGCCGGCACCGCGATCACCAGGTCGTTCAGCTTGGCCCTGCTCAACTCGGTCTGGCCGGTGCTGCCCTCGCCCATCAAGGTGATCCTCGGCTGCGCGGCCAGCATGGAGAATGCCCCGCACACCGGATCCAACCGGTCCGGTACGAACCGGACGACGGTGACATGCGAGTCGACGGTCGCCCGCGTCGCATGCACCCACCTCGCCACCCGACCCAGGGTGCCGATGCCCGTCGAGTTGACCAGGACGTCGTCCGCCCGCAGCCGTTTCGCGGCGGGGACCGCGGCCGGTTCCGTCCCGCGGGCCGGTGCGAGGTCGACCCGGCCGGCGCGTACACACTTCTGGTTGAGTACGACGAGCGCGGAGTCGTCCGCCGTGTACCGGGGCGTGATCCCCCGGGTCAGCGTCTCGACCAGGTCACCGAGCCTGAGCTCCCGGCGGCCCGGCCCGCGCGTCGCCGCCGCGTACCGTGCCTCGGCGAGCTCCCGGGCAGTCGAGGCAAGCCGATGGTTCAGCGCGATCTTGTCGTCGAGGGCGCCCAGCACCGCCGCGATCGCCCGCTGTTCGGGATACTCCGGCGCACGCAGCTCGACGGCGGCGATGTGGTTGCGGTTGAGCGAGGGCTGCGCGCTCCCCGAGTTGAACCGGGTGAAGTCGATCGTCCGCAGCAGGAAGTAGAGAAAACGCGGATCGTTGCCCTGGAAGTCCTCGACGAACAGCACGGTGTTCAACGGCCAGTAGTCAGACGGCACGTACGTCACCGTGCCGATTGACGAACCGCTGCGCCCGAGAGTGATCCCCGGCCCGGCGAGCGGCCCCCGGTCATGCCACCCGCTGACCCCGGCGGAGCCGACCACCGGAAAACGACCAGCCCGGCGTTCCGGCGCCGGCAGGTCGAATCCCCGCCGCAGCCGAACCAGGTCAGCGAGCGAGATGCGCCGCCATTCAGGCATCGAGACGCTCCAGTTGGCTGCGAACTTCCTTTTCCAGGCGAGCGGACTCTTCGAAGTGGATGAAGAGTTCCTTGGCGAGACGCTCGATCTTCTCGGCCACCGGCTCGTCGTTGGAAATGTCGGCTTCGGCGGCGCCTACGTAGCGGCCCGGGGTCAGGACGTGGTCGTGGGTGCGGATCTCCTCGGTGGAGGCCGAATAGCAGAAGCCGGGAATGTTCTCGTAGGCCAGGCCCTTGTCGCGGGCCGACTTCGCGCCACGCCAGGCGCGGTAAGTGTCGGTGATCTTCTCGAGGTCACCGTCGGTGAGGATGCGCTCGGTGCGGTCGATCACCGTGCCCATGTTGCGGGCGTCGATGAACAGCGTCTCGCCGCGCCGTCCGGCGAGCCCGCGGGCGCCCGGCTGGCCCTTGTCCTTCGCGAAGAACCACAGGCAGGCCGGGATCTGGGTGGTGCGGAACAGCTGCGGCGGCAGCGCGATCATGCAGGCCACCAGGTCGGCCTCGACCAGCGCGGCACGGATCTCACCCTCGCCGGACTGTTTCGACGACATCGAGCCGTTCGCCATCACCACGCCGGCGGTCCCGCGGGAGCCCAGCTTGGCGATGATGTGCTGCAGCCAGGCGAAGTTCGCGTTGCCGGTCGGTGGGGTCCCGTACCGCCAGCGCTGGTCGTCGACGGTGCGCGCCCAGTCGGACATGTTGAAGGGCGGGTTCGCCAGGATGAAGTCGGCCCGCAGGTCCGGATGCCGGTCGTTGCGGAAGGTGTCGTCCCACCGGGCGCTCAGATCGCCGGTGATCCCGTGGATGGCGAGGTTCATCTTCGCCAGCCGCCAGGTCCGTTCGTTCGACTCCTGGCCGTAGACGGCGATGTCGCCGGAGTGGGTGAGCCCTCGGTGCGCGACGACGAACTTCTCCGCCTGGACGAACATGCCGCCCGAACCGCAGCAGGGATCGTAGACCCGGCCCTCGTAGGGCTCCAGCATCTCGACGAGCAGCCGGACCACGCTGGCCGGGGTGTAGAACTCACCACCGCGCCTGCCCTCGGTGCGAGCGAAGCGCTCCAGGAAGTACTCGTACACCTCCCCCAGCACGTCCCGCGCCGGCCGGGTCGCCGCTTCCGTCGGAACTCCGGCGGCGGATTCGCCGAAAAGCGCACCGTCCTCGCCAGTAGGCGTGGACGCGGGCCGCTCGGTCGCCCGGTGGCCGGTGAAGCGGGCGTCACCGAGCAGGTCGACGAGCTCGCCGAGCCGGTGCTGGTCGACGCCCTCGCCGTTGAAGATCCGCGGGAGGACGCCGGTGAGCGCCGGGTTCGTCCTCATCACGGCGTCCATCGCCGCGTTCAGCAGTTCCCCGATGCCGGCGCTTCTCGCGTTCGCCGCGATGTGCTCCCATCGGGCCTGCCCCGGCACCCAGAACACGCCCTGCCCGGCGTACTCGTCGACGTCGTCGAGGAACTCCTCGGCCCGGGACTCGTCGATCCCGTCGGCGAGCACGTCCTGCCGGATCTGCTCGCGCCGCTCGGCGAACGCGTCCGAGACGTACTTGAGGAAGATCAGGCCGAGGACGAAGTCCTTGTACTGGGCGGCGTCCATCGAGCCGCGCAGCTTGTCGGCCGTCTTCCACAGCGTCTCGCGCAACTGGGCCATGGTGGGCGGTCCGGCCTGAGCGGACTTCCTCCGCGGGGGCATGGATCTCCTTGCGATCGTGGAACCGGCTGGTCAGGGGGTCGGGTTCGGGGCGTCGATCAGGGTAAGCGTGCCGTCGGTCAGCCCATCGACGGCGGTGCGGCATGGTTCGCCGTCTCGGCATGAACCGCGGCGGTCACCGTCCGGGCGGCCGCGGCGACGTCCGGGTCGAGGCCTTCGCCGGCGGAGAAGTCGCGGCCGCAGATCGCGTAGATCACGACGTGCTTCGGGAGCCGGCCGAGTTTCCGTCCGATCTCGACGGTGTCCGCGAGCCCGAGCGCGTGGGTCGACGCGGCGCCCACGTCCCGTGGCAGCGCGTGGTCGTCGGCCTCGACGCGGTGCACGGTTCCGGGCGGGGCGGCCGAGTCGGCGGCGTCGACGATCCAGACCGCGTCGGCCCCCTCCCACGCGAGGAGCAGGCTCGTCGGTTCGCCCTCGGACTCGAGCACGTCCACGCCCGGCGGGGGCCGGCGGCGGAGCAGGCGGGCGACCTCCAGGCCGACGGCGTCGTCGTGCCGGTAGGGATTGCCGATCCCGATGACCGTCAGTCGCATTCGAGGTGGAGGGTCAGGAAGTGGGTCGCGCAGGAGATGCAGGGATCGTAGTTGCGGACGACCTGTTCGCAGCGCCGGACGAGTTCGGCTTCGGGCAGGTCCAGGCCGCGTTCGACGACTCCGCGCAGGTCCTCCTCGATCGAGCGCTGGTTCTGGGAGGTCGGCGGAACGATCTTGGCGTCGAGAACGGTGCCGTCCTGATCGGTCGTGTAGCGGTGGTAGAGCAGGCCGCGGGGCGCCTCGGTGGCGCCGTACCCGGTTCCCGCCCGGGGCCGGGATTCCAGTGCGGGGAGGTCGGGCTCGGTGTAGTCACCGATGATCCGCAGTGCCTCGTCGGCCGCGTGGACCATCTCGACGCAGCGGACGATGATGGCGCGGTACGGGTTGCGCTCGGGTGGGCGCAGGCCGATGTCGGCGGCCGTCTCGCGCGCCGCGGGTGCCAGCCACCGTGCGTTCAGCGCGAAGCGGGCCAGCGGTCCGACGAGGTAGGAGCCGCCCGTGGCGAGGGTGGAGTGCAACGCGTTCGACCAGGGGACCTGCTCTTCGGTGAAGTGCCGGTCGTAGTCGGCGGCGGCGATGTCGAGCCCGTCGGTCGAGACGATCCGGCCACGTTCGACGGGATACTCACCGGGTTGGTGAAGGGCGACGAAGGTCTGGGGGATCTCGTCGTCGGGGAAGTCCAGGCCGGCGGTGAACCGGGCGGCGTCCCGGGCGATGTCCCGGGCCCGTTCGAGCTGGGGGACGAGGCCGGTCAGCTCGCGCCGGCGGGGTGCCCGGTACCAGCCGCCGACCCGCGCGTTGACGGGGTGGACCGACCGGCCCCCGATGACCGTCATGAGGCTGTTGCCGGCCTTCTTCAGTGCGAGCGCGTTCTCCACCAGGGCGGGGTCGTCCTGGGCGAGGTGGATCGCGCTGTCGTAGCCGAGGAAGTCCGGCAGGTGCAGGAGGAAGACGTGCAGGGCGTGGCTCTCGATCCACTCGCCGCAGTAGATGAGCCGTCGCAGCGCGGCTGCCGGGCCCTCGACGTCGAGGCCGCAGATCTGTTCGATGGCCGCGAGCGCGCTCATCTGGTAGGCGACGGGGCAGATGCCGCAGATGCGGGCGGTGATGTCGGGGGGCTCGGTGTAGGCGCGGCCGCGCAGCAGTGCCTCGAAGAACCGCGGCGGCTCGAAGATCTTGAGGCGGACCTCGGTGGCACGCCCGTCGACGATCCTGATCAGCAGCCTTCCCTCGCCCTCCACCCGAGCCAGCGGCGGGGGCGTAATGGTCCTAGTCGTCATGATCGGACCTCCCGCCGCCCTCGCTGCCGCCGCCCTCGCTGCCGCCGGACGCGGCGCGGAACGCGGGCGCCGCGGCGTTGAACGTCTGGAACACCCGGTCGACGTCGTCGTCGTCCATGCCGAGGACCTTCAGCTGCCGGGTCAGCGCGGGGGCGTTCGGGCTCTCCATGGGGCCGAAGCAGCCGTAGCAGCCGCGGTGGTAGGCGGGGCAGATCGCGCCGCAGCCGGCATGCGTGACCGGGCCGAGGCAGGGGGTGCCGTGCGCGACCATGACGCAGACCGTCCCGCGTCGCTTGCACTCGGTGCAGACGGAGGACGAGGAGATGGCCGGACGCCGGCCGGCGAGGAACGCGCTGATCACCTCGAGGAGCTGGCGGCCGTCGATCGGGCAGCCCTGCAGCTCGAAGTCCACCCGGACGTGCGCGGAGATCGGGGTGGACGTCGACAGCGTGGAGACGTACTCGGGAGTGGCGTAGACGGCGGCGAGGAAGCCGCGGACGTCCGCGAAGTTGCGCAGCGCCTGGATGCCCCCGGCGGTGGCGCACGCCCCGATCGTGACCAGGCGCCGGGACGCGGCCCTGATCTGCCGGATCCGCTCCGCGTCCTGCCCGGTGGTCACCGAGCCCTCGACGAGCGACAGGTCGTAGGGCCCGGCGACCGTCGCGCTGGACGCCTCGAGGAAGTAGGAGATCTCGACCTGGCCGGCGAGCGGGAGCAGCTCGTCCTCGCGGTTGAGCAGGGTGAGCTGGCAGCCGTCGCAGGAGGCGAACTTCCAGACGGCGAGCCGGGGCCTGGCCACCCGGCCCGGCACGGCCCCCGGCGCCGGCACTGCCGCCGGGGCCGAGGTCCGCATCGGGTCCGGGGTCGCCATCAGAGCTCCCGCACGGCCAGCAGCGGGCCGAGGCGGTCGTAGTCGTGGACCGGCCCGTCGAGGCAGAGGATCAGCGGACCGAGCTGGCAGCGACCGCAGTGACCGAGGCCGCAGTGCATGTTGCGCTCCACGGACAGGTGGACGCGGTCGGCCGGCACGCCGACGTCGACCAGTGCCCGCGCGGTCAGCCGCATCATGATCTCGGGGCCGCAGGTGAACGCGACGGCCCGGGCCGGGTCGAAGCGCACGTCACGCAGGAGGGCGGTGACGAGCCCGACCCGGCCGCGCCATCCGGGCTCGCCGCCGTCGACGGTGACCAGGGCCTGCAGGTCGGCCCGCTCCTGCCAACCGGCCAGCTCCCGCCGGTGGAGGAGGTCCGCGGGGGTGCGGCTGCCGACCAGGACGGCCACCTCGCCGTAGTCGTCCCGCCGGCGCAGGATCGCCCGGATCAGCGGGCGCAGCGGCGCCAGTCCGAGCCCGCCCGCGACGACGACGACGTCCGAGCCGGCGGCCGCGCTCAGCGGCCAGCCG
Organism: Parafrankia sp. Ea1.12; assembly: GCF_900465275.1. Classification (NCBI taxonomy): domain Bacteria; kingdom Bacillati; phylum Actinomycetota; class Actinomycetes; order Frankiales; family Frankiaceae; genus Parafrankia; species Parafrankia sp. Ea1.12. The sequence goes on from NZ_UBIZ01000206.1 coordinate 22,567, forward strand.
CGCCCGAACGGACCACGCACCCCGAGGACGTCACCCGGGCGGGCGGCGCAGATCGCCTCCGTCACCGCCCCGACCGCCCGGACGGTGTGCACCAGCGGCCCGTCGTCGCCCGCCGGCCCGTCACCGCCGGCCGGCCCGGGACAGCCCGCCACGGACAGCGGCACCTCGCCGACACCGAAGGCGTAGACCATCGTGAACTGGCCGGGCTCCGCGCCGAGCGGGGCACCGCGGAGCGGTTCGAGCTCCAGGGTCCAGGTGTCCCGTGTCTCCTGGCGGCGGCGCGTGACGCGGAACGGCCGCGGGGTCATCTCCCCGGCCACGCCGTCAGCCCCGGTCCGGGCTTCCGTAGACATCGAGCAGTCGAAGACGGGTCGCCTGCAGGCGCTCGACGAGCACCTGCGCGAGATGGGACAGCACGTCGTAGCCCAGCGCCGGGTCCTGCTCGAACCTGTGTCGCAGGCAGGAGCCGTCGACGGCGCTCGCCCGGACGAGGGAGAGCGCGCGGGCGTCGAAGTGCAGCCGGTACGGCGGGAACAGCCATGACCAGCCGACCACGTCGCCGGCCGTGACCGTCTCGATGGGGACCAGCCCACGGGTCGGGACGAATGTCTCGATCACGACCGTGCCCTGCCGGATGACGTAGAAGGTGTCCGCCGGGTCGCCCTCCCGCAGGATCACCGCACCGGCGTCGAACGCCGCGTCGCGGGCGCATCGAGCGAGCAGCGCGAGGTGATCCGGGCGCATGCCGGCGAACACGCCTGCCTCGCCCAGGGGTGTCTCAACGGATGTCATCGCCGGCCTCCCCCGCCGGACCACGGATCAGCGTCTCCGGGTCGCCGGCCGCCGAGTTCGCGCGGATGGCGGTCAGTTCCTCGGTCACGTCGATGCCGACCGGGCACCAGGTGACGCACCGGCCGCAGCCGACGCACCCGGATGTGCCGAACTGGTCATGCCAGGTGCCGAACTTGTGTGTCAGCCACTGGCGGTAGCGGGAGCGTCCGGAGGCGCGGACGTCGCCGCCGTGGGTGTGGGAGTGGTCCAGTGAGAAGCACGACTCCCAGCTGCGCCAGCGCTCCGCCGTGCCGCCGGTGAGGTCGCTGACGTCCTCCACCGAGGTGCAGTAGCAGGTCGGGCACACCATGGTGCAGTTGCCGCAGCTCAGGCACCGCTGCGCCACCTCGTCCCAGCGCGGGTGTTCGAGGTTGTCCGCGAGCAGGTCGCGCAGGTCGGCCGCGTCGACGGTGCGCCCCATCCGGTCGGCGGCGCCGTCCACCGCCGACCGGGCCGCGGCCCGGTCGGACGCCTCGGCCGCCCGTCCGCCCAGCTCTTCCAGCACCTCGACGCCCCGCGGGGTGCCAGCCTCGAGGAGGATCCGGTGCTCACCGTCCAGGATCTCGCTGAGGACCAGGTCGTAGCCCTCCCGCACCGCGGGGCCGGTGTTCATCGACACGCAGAAGCAGGTGCCGCCCGGCTCGTGGCAGTTCACCGCGACGACGAACACCTCGCCGCGCCGGGCGGCGTAGTCACGGTCGGTGTGACGTCCACCGAGCAGCACCCGGTCCTGGATCGCGATCGCGTGCAGCTCACACGAACGCACGCCGAGGAACGCCACCGCGCCGCGCGGCACCGGCTCCTCCTCCACCTCGAACCCGCCGTCGCCGTCCCGTCGGGTCGTGAGCAGGCGCAGCCGGGGCGGCAGCAGGTGCTGCTTCCACGAGTGCGGCCCGACCGCGTAGCCGAACAGCGCCGCGTCACGACGGCGCTCGAGCCGGTAGCGGCCGGCGTCCTGGACGTCTGTCCAGCCCACCGGCAGCTCCCCGGCACCGCGGATCTCGTCGTAGACGATGGCGCCGTCGCGCACGGTGGGGCCGACGACCTGGTAGCCACGCGCCCGCAGCACGTCGATCAGGGTCCCGACCGTCGCCGGCCCGACGACGGCGTCGGTCACACCTGCGTGCGTCACCCTGCCCCCTCATCCACCCGGACAGCGACAACCTTCTGTAGCAGGTTCCATACCCTTCGCTTTCGCCAGGGAACATCGACGTCAGGCGGAGATCTCCGACGCGACGACCCGAGCCGAGAAGGCCGTGCCGACGACGGCGAGCGGTGCGTGATCAGAAACGTTCGGACGGCCGGAAGCCGGGCAGGAAGAAAGCGTGAGGAACCGGCTACCAGACGCTTACGGGGGCGGGCACCGCTCCGCGGGCGGAAGGGCGGTGTGACGTGCTTTTCCGTGATCGTATGGACGCGGGCCGGCAGCTCGGCCGGAGGCTGGCGCATCTCCGTGGGCTGGACGTCGTGGTTGTCGGGCTCACCCGCGGCGGGATTCCGGTCGCCTACCAGGTCGCGCGGGCGCTGGGCGCCCCGCTGGACGTCATCCTGGTCCGCAAGCTCGGCGTCCCCTTCCAGCCGGAGCTCGCGATGGGCGCAATCGCCGAAGGGGACGTTCGGGTCATCAACCCCGAGACGCGGCTGATGGCCGACATCGGCCCGGACGAGCTGGCCGCGGTCGAAGCCCGCGAGCGGCTGGAGCTGGACCGCCGGATCCGCCGGTTCCGGGGCGCCCGGCCGCGTGTTCCACTGGCCGGTCGCACCGTGGTCGTGGTGGACGACGGGATCGCCACCGGGGCGACGGCGTCCGCCGCCTGCCAGGCGGCCCGCGCCGCCGGCGCCACCCGGATCGTGTTGGCGGCTCCCGTCGCACCGCCGGACCGGATCGGATGGCTGCGCCGGGACGCCGACGAGGTCGTGTGCCTGCACACTCCGGACCGGTTCTTCGCCATCGGCACGTTCTACACCGACTTCACCCAGACGTCCGACGACGAGGTGACGGACCTGCTGCGCAGGGCGGCGGTCCTGGCACCGCAGGCACCTACGGCCGCACCGGCCGCACCGGCCGGGACGCACGAGACGCACGAGACGCACGAGACGCACGAGACGCATGGAGCGGCCACGCCGGGCGCGACGCCCAACCCGCCGGGGCGCGAGGTCGAGGTCGACATCCCTGCCGTCCCGGTCCGGCTGACCGGGCAGCTCACGGTTCCGGAGAAGGCCGGCGGTCTGGTCGTGTTCGCCCACGGCAGCGGCAGCAGCCGACACAGTCCCCGTAACCGGTACGTGGCCGACGTCCTGGGCGCCGCCGGACTCGCCACCCTGCTGTTCGATCTGCTCACCCCCGCCGAGGAGATCGACCGGGCCAACGTGTTCGACATCGGGCTGCTCGCCCACCGCCTGGTGGACGTCACCGGCTGGCTGCGCGGCCAGCCGGGCGTGTCGCACCTCCCGGTCGGCTACTTCGGGGCCAGCACCGGAGCCGCCGCCGCGCTGTGGGCCGCGGCCGAACCCGGCTCCCGCATCGCCGCCGTCGTCTCCCGCGGCGGCCGGCCGGACCTGGCCGCCTCGAAACTGGCCGCGGTGGCGGCCCCGACCCTGCTCGTCGTGGGCGAGCACGATGACCTCGTCATCGACCTCAACCGGCAGGCCCAGGCCCGGCTGCGGTGCGAGAACCGGCTCACGGTGGTCCCGCGGGCCACCCACCTGTTCGCCGAGCCCGGCGCGCTGGAGACGGTGGCCGCGCTCGCCCGTGACTGGTTCGTCCACCACCTGACCCTGGTCACGCACCGCGGTTGACCCCGTCGCGCACCGGCCGGCGGCGGGCCGGGCTCTAACGGCGGCCCGCCGCCGCGGCATGACGTTCGGCGGCGGCCGCCGGCGTGGTGACCGGTGTGGCCGCCGTGGGCAGGGGCTGCCAGCGGTCCGAGAGACGGTCCTCCAGAGCGGGCATGGTGGTGTACTCGAGTTCGTCGAGGCCGAGCCGGTGCGGTTCGAAGGGGCCGTGCCGGCGCAGGTAGTCCATCACCTCGTTGGCCTGCGCCCGGGCGCGGTCGAACGCCGGGTCGTCGAACATGTCGCGGGGGCCGATGAGCCGTCCGCCGGAGATCTGGAAGCCGAGGCACACCACCCGGGGTGGGCCGTCGAACCGGGACGGGTGCGCCTGCCCGGCGGCGACCGGCATGAGCGGCGCGTGGTGCGAGCCGCGCATGCTGCCGGCGACCGTGTAGGCCAGGGCGAACGGTTCGAGGGCCTCGCCGACCGCGGGCAGGCCGGACTGGCAGCGCACGATCATCACCGGGTCGTCCTTGCCGACATACCTGCCGGCGATCAGGGACAGCCGCTGGGTGCTGGTCGCCACCGCCTGCTCGGCCGAGGTCTTCGAGGTGACGCTGTGCAGGACGTAGCGGGCCGGCGCGCCGATGTACATCAGCAGGTCGTACATGTCGGCCGGGCAGTCGAAGACGATCCGCTTCTCCTGGTACAGGTCGTACACCTCGAACTGGAAACCGGCGTGCATCTTCGCGTCGATCACCAGCCCGGCGGTGGTGAACGGGTCGGCGAACATCCGGAACAGCGGGAGGTTCCAGGCTCCCGGCTCGGTCTTGTCCGCCAGGAAGCACAGCACCGTCTCGGACGGCCGTTCGGTGAACTCCAGCTCGGCGTAGCCGGGACCCATGCCCCGCAGGTTCCCGGAGAAGGCGTCGGAGAGCAGGTCCTGCCCGGCCCCGTAGAGCCCCAGATCCCGGGCGATCCGGGTGGTCGCGTGGAAGACGTCCCAGGCGAACGAGTGCACCGCCGCGGCGTCCGGGCCGTGCTCGTGCGTCATGATCAGAGCGAGGTCGTCACCGCAGGCCGCGACCTTCCCGTCGAGCAGCAGATCGCCGCGGGCCGCCTCGACCCGCCGGGTCGCCTCCTCGACCATGTCCGGGTGGACGGCGCAGTGGCCCACGAACCCCCCGGTGTCGGCCTTGATGATGCTCAGGGTCGGCATGACCGCTACCTCCTGACTCGGCGGGCGTGTTCACCAGACGTTCGAAGCCCTACCCGGGCGGGTGGACGGCAGTCCCGCCGCGGGCGGCGGACAGCAGCAACCGCCGCTCGGCCGAGGCGATGACCCGCCGGGCGGCGTCGACCGCGTCCGGGTTGACCGACACCGAGGTGATCCCGAGGCGCACCAGGTGTTCGGCGAAGTCGGGCCGGGTCGACGGCGCCTGCCCGCACAGCGACGAGGTGATCCCGGCGTCCCGGCAGGCCGCGATGATCCGTGCGATGGCGTCCAGCACCGCCGGGTCGGACTCGTCGAACAGCTCCGCGCAGGTCCGCGAGTCGCGGTCGACGCCGAGGACGAGCTGGGTGAGGTCGTTGGAGCCGATGGACACCCCGTCGACGCCGAGCCGGGCGTAGGCCGGGATCCAGTAGGCCACCGACGGGACCTCGGCCATGACCCAGCGGTGCAGGCCGCGGTGGTCGCCGAGCGGGCTGGCGTCGACGGCTTCCAGGCAGGCTTCCAGCTCCCAGCGGGTCCGCACGAACGGGATCATGAGGTGCAGGTTCGGCGTCCGCTCACGGACGTGGGCCAGCACCTCCAGTTCGAGGGCGAAGATCTCGGGTTCGCGGACATAGCGGTAACAGCCGCGGTAGCCGATCATCGGGTTCGCCTCGGCCGCCTCGAACCGCTCACCGCCGGTGAGCCCGCGGAACTCGTTGGTACGGAAGTCCGTCGTGCGGTAGATCACCGGGCGGGGGGCGAACGGGCGGGTGATGCGCAGCAGCGAGGCGCTCATCCTCTCGACGAACTCCGCCCGCCCGCCGCGCGCGAGCAGCTCCTTGGGGTGCACTCCACCGAGCGCCTCGGTGAGCAGGAACTCCGCGCGCAGCAGGCCGACACCGTCCACCGGCAGTGCGGCGACCTCCTCCGCCCGTTCGGCGATCGCAAGGTTGACCAGCAGTTTCGTGCCGGTGGGCTCGGCTTCGGCCCGGCCGGGCCGAAGCGCGGCGACGGTGGTCGCCGGCGCGCCCGCGATGGCCGCGGCCCCTTCGTAGACGGTTCCCCTGGTGCCCTCGACGGTGACCAGCTCGCCGGTGCGCAGCGTCGTGGTGGCCGTGCGGGTGCCGACCACACAGGGCACCCCGAGCTCGCGGCTGACGATCGCGGCGTGGCAGGTCATGCCGCCGCCGTCGGTCACCAGGGCCGCCGACCGGCGGATGGCGGGCACCCAGTCCGGCGAGGTCATGGGCGCCACCAGCACCTCGCCGGGCCGCAACAGGGAGCACTGGTCGGGTGAGGCGAGGATGCGCACCGTGCCGCTGGCCCGGCCCGGCGCGGCCGGAAGGCCGCTGACCAGCGTCTTCCGCGCAGCCGAAAGCACGGATGGTTCGGGTGCCCGCTCGCCGCTCGGCGCCGTGCCGAGGGTGGTGATCGGGCGGGACTGGACGAGGAAGGTGCGGCCGTCATCGCGTGCCCACTCGATGTCCTGCGGGCTGCCGTAGTGGTCTTCGACCCGGATCGCCAGCCGCGCCAGGTCCACGGCCTCGTCGTCGCTCAGTACCCGCTGGGCCCCCTGGTCGGGGGCGAGCTCGACCCGGCGGTCGGAGCCGTCGGATCCCCGCACGATCTGGTGGCTCTTGTTGCCGACCCGGACTTCGAGCAGACGGGGTCCCCGCTTGCTCAGCGTGTAGGTGTCCGGCAGGAGCTGTCCGCCGACGACGACCTCACCGAGACCGAAGGCTGCTTCGATCACGACCCGGGACCGGTCGCCGGTCGCGGGGTCGGCGGAGAAGATGACGCCGGAGCGCGCCGCGTCGACCATCTGCTGCACGACGACGGCGATCGCCGGCTCGCCGCTGATCCGCCTGCTCGCCCGGTAGGCGAGGACCCGCGCTCCGAAGAGGGAGGCCCAGCAGTCCCGGACCCGGTCGAGCAGGTCGCCGCCCGAGGTGTTGGTGAAGGTCCGGTTCATACCGGCGAACGAGGCCCCGGCGGTGTCCTCCTCCGTGGCCGACGAGCGGACCGCCACCCACTCGGCGCCGAGCCGCTCGTAGGCGTCCAGGACGGCCCGGCGAACCGTGTCGGACAGTTCGACGGCACCGACCCGCTTCGCCAACTCGTCCGCCACGGCCGCGCACGCCGCCGGATCATCCGGGTCGAGGCCCGCGGTGCGCGCCGCGAGCTCGGCACGCAGACCCGCCCGTTCCACCGTCTGCAGGTAGGCCGATGCCGTGATGACAAATCCCGGCGGGACCGGCAGACCAGCCCGGACCAGTTCTCCCAGGTTTGCGCCTTTTCCCCCGGCCAGCGCCGTATCGCGCACGGACAACTCGTCGAACCAGGCCACCAGCGGTGTATCAGCCTCCATCAACGTCACCTCACCAGAGCTGCGCAACAAACCTGACCGTGCTACTCCAGACCTTTCTCTCAGCCATACCCATGACCGGATCGGCTGACCGCCTGCCGCTGTCAGGCCATCCCGGTTCGCAGCCGATACACTTCTCAGCCGGCGGCCAAATCGGGCCGAGGCCGGATTGATACCTGGCGCAATCGTAATTTCTGACCCATTGCGACCTTGGCTGACATCTCTGACGTCACCAAAAATGGTGGTAGTTCCGGTCGAAGGACGTTCGACGGGAGGAACCGATGCCCGCATCCGGCGTCACGATGATCGAACGAAGCGTCGACAAGACCTACGAGTGGCTCAACCAGCTCGCTGACGCGCTTGGTAGTCCCGGTGACCGCCACTATGCGTACCGGGTGTTGCGGGCGGTCCTGCACACGCTGCGTAACCGGCTGCCGGTGGACGCGGCGGCGCATCTCGGCGCTCAGCTGCCCGAGCTGATCCGCGGGATCTACTACGAGGCCTGGCGGCCATCGGCCACCCCGCAGCCGTATCACCACGCGGCGCAGTTCCTCGACCGGGTCGCCGCCGAAGCAGGTCTGACCGGGGAGACCCAGGCCGGCTATGCCGTGGCGGCAGCCGCCCGGGTGCTACGTCAGCACATCACCGCCGGCGAGCTGGATCATGTGTGCGCCGCGCTACCGACCGAGATCTCCGCTCTGCTGACCGACGCGAAGTCCTGAGCGAGCTGCTGGATGATCTCCTTCGGCCAACGCCGGCGCCGGCGGCGGGCCAGCACGTCCGGCCCGTAGACAACCAGCCGCCGGGCCGCCTTCCGCCGATCACGACGGCGTCGCCGGCGCCCAGCCGAGGTGGGGGGCGACGGTTTCGGCGATGTCCTCGAGCAGGCTCAGGTTGTCGCGCAGCCCGAAGGCGGGCGGCAGGAACGCGATGAGCTCGTCGCTGACCGCCAGGCTCGGGTCGGCGAGCAGCTGGTCGACGACGGCGGACGGGGCGCCGTGGTGCACGGGACTCATCGTGAACCGGGCGGGCGGGGCCGCCGCGGGGGTCAGGGCGCCCTCCGGGCGCGAGGCCGCCGGCCCGTGGGTGCGCCGCTGTTCGTCGTAGGCCGCGTAGCCGCGGGCGAGCTCCGGCGACGTGGCGGGCAGCACGGAGCGTGCGATGGCGACGCGCGAGGGCGAGGTTCCGGTGTAGGCGGCGCGGTAGGCCTCGACGGCGCGGGCCAGTTCGGCGCCGTAGTCGTCGATCTGGCCGTGCAGGATGGTGCTGAGCAGCAGTCGCAGCCCCTGGCGGCCGACCCGTTCGGCGGAGGCCACCGAGCCGCCGCCGTACCAGACCCGGTCCGGCAGCGTGGGGCTGGTCGGGCGGACGAACAGCCCGGTGCCCGCGGCGACGAGCCCGGCGGGGTCGGTCACCTCGCCCAGCTTCTCGCCGCGGATGCCACGCAGGAACGTGGCGAGCCGGGCCTGGGACTGGTCCCGCCCGTCGTTCGGCTCCTGGCCGAAGATGTGGTCGTAGCCGCCCTGGCCGGTGCCGAGGCCGAGCTGCAGACGTCCGCCGCTGAGCAGGTCGGCCGTGCCGGCGGCCTCGGCGAGCAGCACAGGATCCTCGTAGCGGGCGCCGATGATGGCGGTGCCGAGGCCGATGCGCTCGGTGTGCTGCGCGACAGCCGCGTGGAACACCAGCGGCGACGCGAGGTAGTTGTCGAAGTGACGCTGGTAGACCCAGCCGGTGTCGTAGCCGAGCTGCTCGGCCACCCGGAACAGCTCGATGCCGTCCCGCAGCCCTTCGGCGGCGTGCCCGGCGGGGAAGGCGATGCGGGAGTTGAAGCCGAGCCGGAGCCGGCGCGCCTCCCCCGCGGCCGTGGCCGTGGTGGCGGTGGCCGTGGCGGCGGTGTCGTTGACTGCAACGGTCGTCACGGGGTGCTCCCGTCGTTGTGGTGGAGGAGGGTCTGGTGGCGCTCGTCGGCGCCGGCGGTGTGCTCGACCCAGGCCGCGTGCAGTCGGGCGTAGTGGCCGGGGACGCCGACGAGCTCGTCGTGCCGCCCGCTCTGGACGAGACGCCCGTGGTCGAAGACGAGGACGCGGTCGGCGCGCTCGGCCGTCACCATGCGGTGGGCGATCGAGACCGTGGTACGCCCGACCGTGAGCGCGCCGAGCGCGTGCTGCACGCGGACGTCGGTCGCGGGGTCGACGCCGCTGGTCGCCTCGTCGAGCACGAGCAGGTCGGGGTCGACCAGGGCGGTGCGGGCGAGGGCGACGAGCTGGCGCTCGCCGGCGGAGAGCCGGTCGCCGCGTGTGCCGACGCGGGTGTCGAGGCCCTCGGGCAGGGTGTCGATCCACGGCCGCAGGCCGAGCGAGTCGACGATCTCGTCGAGCGCCCCGGCGTCGCCGCGGACCCCGGCGAGGATGTTGTCGGCGATCGTGGCGTCGAACAGGAACGGGTCCTGCGGGACGACCGCGACACGGCGCTGGAAGGACAGGTCCGACACCTGGCCGGCCGGGAGGCCGCCGAGCAGGACACGGCCGTGGCGTGGCGCGATCTGCCTGGTCAGCAGCCGGGCGAACGTGCTCTTGCCCGAGCCGGTCTCGCCGACGACGGCGACGTGCTCGCCCGCGGCGATGCCGACGGTCAGCTCCCGCAGCACGGGCGGGCCGTCCCCGTAGGCGGCGGCGACGTCGTGCAGGTCGACGGCGACCGGCCCGGCGGGCAGCTCGCGGGCGTCCCCGCCTTCGACGACACCCGACGGCGTGGCGAGGATCTCCAGCGCGCGGCGCCAGCCGACGACGGCGTTCTGGGCCTCGCCGAGCATCTGGACCAGCATCTGCAGGGGCCGGACGAAGAAGGTGACGAGCAGGAGCATCGCCACCAGCTCACCGGCCGACAGGTGCAGCGTCGGCTCCCACCGGGTGTGGGCGGTCGACCAGCGGACGCCCGCGACGATCACCACCACGGTGACGAACGAGATCGCGATCTCACCGAAGGCGGTGTTGAAGTGCAACGGGACGAGGGTGCGGCGCTGCGCCGACGCCGTGTGCTCGACGGCCTCCTCGACCATGGCGCGGCTGCGTGCCTCGGTGCCGGTCGAGCGGATGACGCTGATGCCGGTGACGGCCTCACCCACGGTGGACTGCAGCGCTGACACGCTCTCCCGGACCACGCTGAACCGGCGCGCCACCAGCGCCTGCACGCGACGCATCGCGACGAACAGCAGCACCGCCGTCGCCAGCACGGGCACCGCCAGCTGCCAGGAGTACACCGCGATCAGCACGCCGGCGATGATCATCTGGGTGACGTTGACGAGCAGCATGACGCCGCCGTTCTGCACGAAGGTCGTGACGGCGTCGACGTCGCCGGTGAGCCGGCTGACGAGGTCGGCGCTGCCGGTGCGCGCGAACGTCTCCGCGGCCATCTCGTGGATGCGCGCGACGCCGGCCGCGCGCAGCTCGGCGAGCGCGGCCTCCGTACGCCGGTAGACACGCCGGTTCAGCCACCAGGAGGCGAGCACCGCCGTGACGGTCGCCGCGGCACCGACACCGGCGGCGCGCGCGACCACGCCGGCGGTTCCCTTGTGCGGCTCGAGCAGGCCGTGGTCCAGGGCGTACTGGACGGTCAGCGGCGTCACGATCCGGCCGGCACCGGCGACGAACGCCAGCAGCAGGGTGAGCGGCAGGCCGACGGTGAGGACGGGCGTGGTGGAGGCGATCAGCCGGCCCAGCTCGCGCGCCCGGGCCCGCCCGAGATCGGCGAGGCCGCGCTCACTCATCGGCCGTGTCCGATCCCGCCATGTCTGATCCCGCCGCGTCAAAGCCCGCCGCGGCCGGGCCCGCCCCGTGGGTGCCGTACGCGCCGAGAATCCGGCGGTAGTCGGGCTCGGCGCCGAGCAGCTCCGTGTGGGTGCCGACGGCGACGAGCCGCCCCGCGCGCAGGAAGGCGACCCGGTCGGCGACCGCGACCGAGCTGGGACGTCCGCCGACGATCAGCACGGTCGTCCGCCCGCGCAGGCCGGCCAGCCCGCCGAGCACCCGGCGTTCCACGGCGGGATCGAGGGCCGAGGTGGCGTCGTCCAGCAGCAGCACGCCGGGCTCGCGCAGCAGCGCGCGGGCCAGGCACAGCCGCTGCCGCTGGCCGCCGGAGAGCCGGGCGCCGCGCTCGCCGACCCGGGTGTCGAGGCCGTTGGGCAGGTCACGGACGACGTCATCGGCGCCGGCGGCGGCCAGCGCCCGCCAGATCTCACCGGCGGTGTAGGGACGCCGTTCGCGGGGATGGCCGTCGAGCTGAAGGTTGGCGTGGACGCTGCCGCCGAACAGCCACGAGGTCTGCCCGACGACGGCCAGCCGGGACGAGATCTCCCCGCGGGCGAGGTCGTTGGCGCGGACTCCGCCGATCTCGACGACGCCGTCGGTGGGGTCGTCCTGGCGGCTGAGGAGCTCGGCCAGGGTGGTCTTGCCCGAACCGGTCGGCCCGACGAGGGCGACGATCTCGCCGGGGCGCACCTCGATGTCGACGTCCGCGAGAAGGCTCGTACCGCCACGGATGAGCCCGACGCCCCGCGCCCGCAGCCCCAGCGCGGGGGCGGGCACGGGCACGGGCACGGGCGGATCGCTCACCTGCCGTCCCGGCGCCCGCGGAGCAGGCGCCCGCGGGCCGGGAGCGGCGGCGCCGGGCAGGACGCGGTCTCCGTGGGCGGTGGTCTCGGCGGCGTCGAGCACGGCGGCGACGCGGGTGCGGCCGGCCACCGAGACCGGCAGCATCCCCAGGAAGCGGCTGATCACGTTGAGCGGGATGGAGATGGTCAGCAGCAGGTAGACGACCTCGACGAGGACGCCGACGCTGAGGTCGCCGGTCTCGACCCGGCGCGAGCCGACGACGAGGACGGCCAGGACCGCGGCGGTCGGCAGCACCTCCAGGAGCGGGTCGAACACCGAGCTGAGGTCGCCCGCCGCGGTGGTGGCCGCGCGCAGCCGGAGCGCCGCGGCACCGACCCGGGCCCGCTCGCGGTCGGCGATGCCGAGGGTCCGGACGACCTGGCCGCCCTCGATGCTCTCCAGCGCGAGCGCGCCGAACTCGCCGCGGCTGTCCTGCACCGCCCGGGCGCGCGGGCTGAGCAGGCGCTGGTAGAGCAGGTTCACGCCGAGGACGGAGCCGACGAGGCCGACCCCGACCAGCCCGAGCGCGGTGTCGTGCCCGAAAAGCTGGACGATCGCGACGACCAGCATGACGATCATCCCGAGCGCGAAGTAGAAGAACGTCATCGGGAACCACAGGGCGTCCACATCGGACACCGCGGTGGACAGCAGACGCCCGGGCGGATGCCGGCGGTGCCAGGCCAGGTCGAGCTCGAGATACCGGCCGACGACGGACCGCCGGACCCGCGCCTGCGAGCCGTGCTGCACGTACCCGGTCGCGATGCCGCGGATGACGATGGTCACCCAGCGCACCGTGGAGACGCCGAGGATCGCGCCGACCGCGATCCACCAGGTGGCGCGGGCGATGTGGCCGCCGGCGAGGGCCGGGACGATCAGATGGTCGGTGGCCCAGCCGATGGCGGCGGCACCGAGGATCATGGTGGTCCCGTTGACGATGCCGGCGAGGGTGGCGATCAGGGCCGGCCGCGGGTGGGCGAGGGAGCCGTCCAGCATCGTCCGCAGCCCTGGCCACAGGGTCGCGCCGCCGCGCGCTTCCCCATCCAGGTTCCTTCTTATGTTCACCAGAATGGTAGGAAATACTGGTCTCGTCCAACGCGTTCGCGCGATTGCACCGATCGCGGCCCGCGATAGATCCTTGGCTGTCGCCGATCCCGCCCGGATCCTCGGAGGCGGGCGGCGCCCGCGACCCGGCCGGCGGGATGGGTCACCATGGCGGCATGCGAGTCACGGCGCCGCCCAGCCAGCCCCGAGCCGGGAGCGCATGATGCCGGCCGGGCTCCCCCTGTCCGGTCGCGCGATCGGCCGTGAGGTGACCGCGGCTGTCACGGCCGTCGCCGCGCGGGACGCGGACGCGCTGCGCGAGGCACGCACCCGGCTGCGGGCCGTCGACGAGCTGCAGGTCCGGGACGTCCTGCACGGGCTGACCCTGGGGCTGATCGAGCAGGCGTTCCCCGACGGTCTCGACGCGGCCGACCTGCGCGCGCTGCTGGGGGACGTCCTGCGCTCGGCGGCGGCCTGGCTGCCGGAGCTGGACGCCTACCCGGTCGCCGTCGTGCTCACCGGCGTGCTGTCGGTGCACGAGGCGGACGCGCCACCGCTCGACCCCGAGGTGCTTCCGATCGCCTGCGCGGCGGTGGTCAGCCACCTGGTCCAGCGGCTCGGCGTCCCACTCGACGCCGAGCTGGCCCGCGTCTTCGACGAGCTCCGCCAGGCGCAGACGATGGAGATGCCCTGAGGGTCACCCGAGGCGCAGGACAGGCTGGTCGCCCAGGCGTTCCGGCGGGGCCCCGCGACCGAGGGCGCCCCGTTCACTCCCGGCCTGGGCCTGCAGCCGGCTCCGCCGAGAACCCTGCTGCCGGCGACCGGCGGCCACGTCCTGGAAAGCCTCGCCGCGGGCTGGAACGCGCTGGCGCCAGCCGCGTAGCGGCGGGGGGCTGTTTCGCGACGCGGGTACCGGCGGCTGGCCGCGTACTTCTCACGACGGCGTCCGCGGTCCCGCACGGTGGGTCAGCGGGCGCCGAACGGCGGGTGCCGGCCGCGTCGAGACGTGGCGGGCCCGAGGCGATACGTGCCGAGCCGCGGGTGGGTTCACGCCCGGCCAGGCGCGTGGGCGCCGGCCGCCGGCCGGGTGGGCAGGCGCGTCGGTGAGGGGGGCGCGCCTGCTCCCTCCGGCGCGTCGGCCGGGTCGGCCGCGGGCACGGCGGCCGGGTCGGTGGCCCGGTCCGAGGCGCTGGCCCGGGGGGCCGTGGCCCAGCGGATACTCGAGACCACGCCGTGCCCGGCGATCCGTCCCCAGGTGGCTTCGGTCGCCGGGAGGTAGGGCAGGCGCAGCGGCCAGCGGGTCCAGGCGGGCATCAGCCCGACGGCCGCGGCGGCGAGCGCGCTGTAGGGAACCCGGGCGGCGAGGGGCAGCGGGGCCCGCAGCAACAGGTAGCGGGCCGCGCCGCGGGCCTGCGGCGTCCCCCGCAGCTCGGGCCGGAAGGCGGCGAGCTGGTCGGCGAGCTCGGGCCGGGTGCGCGGCGGGTCGGGCACGCCGAGCCGGCTGGCGATCAGGCTGGCGTCGGCGATGTAGTCGTCGCATTCGGACGGGCTCAGCGGCGCCGCCCCGTAGCGTTGGTGGGCGGCCAGGAAGCTGTCGATCTCGGCGAGGTGAACCCATCGCAGCAGGTGCGGGTCGCCCGCCGAGTAGGGCCGGCCGTCCGCGGCGACGCCCCGGACCCGCCGGTGCACCCCGCGCACCCGGTCCACCGCCCGCTCCGCCTCACTCACCGGGCCGAACGTCGTCACCGCCAGGAAGAAACTCGTCCGCTGGAGACGGCCCCACGGGTCCTCTCGGTAGTCCGAGTGCTCGGCGACCCCGGCCATCGCGAGCGGGTGCAGCGACTGGAAGAGCAGGGCGCGCAGGCCGCCGACGAACATGGCCGCGTCGGCGTGCACCCGGCGGATGGGCCGGTCCTCGCCGAACCAACGCTCGCCGGGGGCCTCGAAGATCTGCTCCCGCCGCTGCGGCCCGCTCGTGCCCGCCACCCGGGAGAACACCTCCCCGGCGAGACGGGTGCGCAGGGCTTCCGCGTCGATCCGGATCCTGGGCAGCGTCACCGTTCCATCATGCGCCGGGCAACCGCGGACGGACCAACCGGCCGGAATCGGCCTCCGGCCCGGGGACGGCCCGGGGACGTGCCGGGTGCCGGGTGCCGCCTTCCCGCATGGTTCAGTGATGGCCATGGAGGTTGCCGGACCTGCGACGATCGCCGGCCACGTGATCGTGTGTGGCCTGAACGACCTGGGCCTGAGCATCGTCGAGCAGCTTGACGCGGCCGGGGTGCGCGCCGTGGTGGTGGACGAGCGCGACGCGCCGGGCCTGCGCCGCCGGCTCGAGCGGTGGGGCGTCACCCTGATCCGGGAGAGCGTCCGGACGCCGGAGTCCCTGCGCGAGGCCGGCCTCGACACCGCGCTGGCTGTGGTGGCCTGCCACGAGACCGACCTGGAGAACCTGCAGATCGCGCTGGTGGCGGTCAACGCCGCGCCGCGGATCCGGATCATCGCCGGCATCGGCAACCGCCAGCTCGGCGACCAGCTCCGGGACGCGCTCACCCAGGTCCGGGTACGCAGCGTCGGTGAGCTGGCGGGGCCGGGCTTCGTCGAGGCGTGCGTCCGCTCCGCCGTGATCCACGCCTTTCCTTTGGACGAACCAGCCGGGGACAGGGAGATCTTCGCCGTCGTCGACGAGCCGGTCACCGGCCGGGCGCCGTTCCGGGCGCTCTACGGCGACCTGACACCCATCTCGCTGCGCCGGGCGGGCGAGCGGCTGGCCGAGGTGTGCCCGCCGCGGGACGTCCCGCTGGCCCCCGGTGACCGTCTCACCGTGCTGGGCCGTCTCGGCGAGCTCCGCGCACGCGGGATGGCGGTCGACGAGGTGCACGACGCCCGCGTCTTCGCCTCCCTGGCCGCCGGCGCCAGGGAGGACGCCGGCGACAACAGCCGCGGCCACGGCGGCGGGGGCGCCGGGGGCGATGACCGCGACCGCGGTGGACTCGGTGACAGAGACGGCCGCGGTGGCAGGGATGGCCGTGCGAGGGCGCCGGACGTCCCCGGCCGCACACGGCACGCGCCGGCCCGGAACACGACGCGGGCCGCCCGGATGCGGACGCTGCTGGCGACGGTGCGCGGCGAGCTCGACCGGCCGTTCCGCCGGGCCCTGACGGTCGTCGGGGCCCTCATGGTGATCAGCACTGTCGTGCTGGCGTTGACCTACGAGGACAACAACCCCGGGGCGCCCGCGGACTTCGACACGCTCGACGCGCTGTACCTGACGGTCGAGACCATGGTCACGGTCGGCTACGGCGACTACAACTTCGGCGCCGCGGACAGCTGGCTGCAGGCCTTCGGCATCGGCCTGATGCTGCTCGGCGCCCTGTCCATCGCCGTCGTCTACGCGTTCATCACCAACGTCATCATCAGCCGCCGGCTGGAACGGGCGCTTGGGCGCGGCCGAGCGAACGCCGTCCGCGGGCATGTGATCCTCTGCGGGCTCGGCTCGGTGGGCGTGGCGACGATGGAGGGCCTGCTGCGGGCCGGCCGGCGGATCGTGGTCATCGAACGGGACGAGAACAACCGGTTCCTGCCGGTGGCCCGCGAGCGCGGCGTCCCCGTGGTGATCGGCGACGCGACGGTACGCGCGACGCTGTTGGAGGCCGGGCTCGCACACGCGACCACGATCGCGGCGGTGACCAGCGACGGCCTGGCCAACCTGGAGACCATCCTGTCGGCCCGTGAGACGCACGCGGAGCTGCGCCGGGCCCACGCCGCCCGGTGGGCCGCGCGGGCCGCCGCCCAACGCGCCGGCGGCCGGGCCCACCACGGCGCACGCCACGACCCCGCCCGACCCGCCGACAGGAGCCCCGAAGCGGAGCTGCGCGTCGTCCTGCGGGTCTTCGACGCCACCATGGCGGACGAGTTCGAGCGCCGCTTCGGGATCCACACCGCCCGCAGCGCTTCCACGCTGGCGACGCCGTACTTCGTCGCCGCCGCGCTCGGCCACGAGGTGATCAGCGCCTTCTACGTGGAGCGGACGCCGTTCCTGGTCGCGCGGATGACGGTGCGCCCCGGAGGCGGGCTGGCCGGGCCCACCCTCGGCGAGCTCGCGACCGGAACCCGGGTCCTGGCCATGACCAGGCACGACGACCCCCACAGCGGCCCCCGTATCGGGCCCGACGACGACTCCCGGGGCAACACCGAGGACGGCATGGCCCACGGCTCGGGCGCGAGCTCCCCGGACTACCGACCCGGCCGGCACACAAAGCTGCGGCCCGGGGACGAACTGCTCGTGGTCGGCCCCGTCACCCAGATCGTGGACATGGTCCGGCGCAACCAGCTGACCCGGCACACGTCGTCACAGAGCTGACGCCGCCAGCCGGCACCGCGGGCGGCTGCTGGTCAGGAGCGGCTGTTCAGGCCAGGGGGATGCCGGCGCCGAGCAGGCCGGTGCGGACACGCTCGGCCACCGCCTCGACCTGCGTCGAGAGGTAGAAGTGCCCGCCGGGCAGCACAGCCAGGTCGAACGCGCCTGTCGTGTGCTCGGCCCAGGCCGCCGCCTCCGCCTCGGTCACGGCCGCGTCGCTGTCACCGATCGTCACCCGCAGCTCCGCGGCCACCGTGACACCGGGCGCGCAACGGTAGGTCTCGATGGCCTGGTAGTCGGCCCGCGTCGCGGGCAGGATCAGGTCGACCAGCTCCGGGTCCGCGAGGATCCGCCGGTCGGTGCCGCCCAGCTTCGCGATCGACTCCAGGACGGACGCGTCATCACCGTGGTGGACGGTGCCGGGCCGACTCCTGGACGGGGCGGGACGGCCGGACGGGAACACGATCGACGGAACAGGTGCCCCCGGCGTGGCCTCCAGCCGGCGGGTCACCTCGAACGCGACGATCGAGCCCATACTGTGCCCGAACAGGGCAAGCGGGCGGTCGGTCAGCGGGCCCAGCGCCGCCGCGATCTCGTCGGCGAGCGCGTCGATGCTGGTGTGCGGGGCCTCGGCCAGCCGGTCCTGCCGGCCCGGGTACTGCACGGCGCAGACCTCGGCGACCTCCGCCAGCGCCGCGGACAGCGGGTGAAAGAAGGTGGACGCGCCGCCGGCGTGCGGGAAGCACACGAGCCGGGGGCCCGTCTCACTGCCGCGGTGGAACCGCCGCAGCCAGCGGTCGATGTCGCTGGTCAAGGTCACCACCGTCAGGCCGGGACAAGGACGGGAACAGAGCGGTCCGTGTCCGGACCCACCACCACCATCAGACCATGCCCGCCCGCTCCCCGGCCACCGGCCCGTCGACGTCCCGGTCGAGCATCGTTCGCACGCCGGTCCGCACTGGACTCCCGGGGCCGCCGCCACGGCACCGGGTACGCCGACGAACGCGCCTAATAGCTTTGCGGTTCGAGCAGGCTCCGAGGAAGATCCCCGCATGCCGGTCGAGAGCTCTGACGGGGTCCGTATCGGCTACGAGATCCTTGGGCAGGGGAAGCCGCTGGTACTTCTGCACGGCTTCTTCGGGGACCGCGAAGCCGAGCTCTTCCGCACCCGTGGCGTCGCACCGTTCATCGACCACCTCGAACGGCAGGGAGCGCTGCCCGACTGGATGCGGACAGCCGACCGACTGGCCAGAGCCGTCGTCGTTGAGCTGCCGGGCTGCGGCCACTTCGACGCATTCGTCCGTAGCGATCTTTCCGTCCCACCCGCCAGGACCTTCCTCTCCACAGCCTCGATACCCGTCAGCCGGACCTGACCCAAGGGAGCACACCAGTGGCCGCCGGAGTACTGATCGCGGAGAGCCTGCGCGTCGGGACCGTCCTGGACGACCTGTCGCTCGTCGTCCGGAAACTCCAACGGTCGGCACCGGGAAATGCCACCGCCGAGCAGCCACCTGTCTGGACGCTGGTCTTCTTCGACGTCGCCGACACCGCAGCCGAGGCACTGGCCACTCAACTGAGCGACGCCCTGGATACGCCTGGATGGTACGTGGACCTACACACCGCTCAGGACAGCTTCATCGTGTTCCCCGGCCGAGTCATACGCTACCGACGGGGGGACCCGCAGGGACGCGCCGAAGCCCAGGAACACGGCCGTGCTCACGGCATCCCCGACTCACAACTCGACTGGCCGATCTGACTCTCCGACCGGCGAGGATCTCGATGGTGCGGTCAGGCTCGTCTCCTGCTGGTCGGAGGAACGGCGCGGCGGGTCTCCGACGAGCCACGTGGCCCACGACGCTCGGCCCGCGTGGCCAGGCTGCCCCGCATGGCGCTGGATGACTGTTTCCCAGGCTGGCGCGGTACTGGTGGTGCGTCCTGATCTGACGGACGTGGAGCTCAACGAGCTGTTCGACGCGTCGTGGCCGGACCGCGGCCGACGTCCTTTGCGCCGTCAAAGGGCCGCCAAATGGCGGGGGCCGCTCACCATCGTGTTTCGCCGCGGCCACCCTGAAAGCACAAAGAACCCAGAGAGTCAACACACAACCCTTCCCCAACACGGATGGCCGACCTATCATCTCTTTACGGTGATCGGCTAAGGTTGCATGCCGTCGTCCATCTCGAGGCCCGCGGTAGTCGTGTGCGCCGGGCGCTTCGTTTATTTCCATGTCGGGGGTTCACATGGGTACGGGTGCCGACCAGGCCATCGAAGACGCCACCCAGGGGTCTCCCAGCGATCCGCGGCCGGTTACCGATACCTGGCGTGATTTTTTCCCGCGCCCGTGACCATGCTTCTGTGATTCCGTTCTCCTTCGCCGCCGGAGATTTTCGGCGGCGACCGGCGGCGATTCCACAAAAGCCGACCCAGGGCGCTGGACACGCCTGCCTTCAGACAGGCGTCCCGGAGAGGACGGCACCAGCAATGCTCGACCACCCCGTACTTCCCGTACCCGACGTTGTTCCCCTACCCGAATCCGCGGTCCCGGGTCGCGTTCCCTCTCGTCGCGGGCTGTTCCTGGCCGCGACCGGTGCCGTCCCCGCGGCGGTCCTGACGAGCGGCGTGGCCGCGGCCGCGGTGCGTCCGGGAGGGCCCGGCCAGCCCGCTGGGGACCTGCCGCCGCGCGTCGACGTGCACCACCACGCCATGCCGGCACCCGTCCGGTCCTGGCTGGTGGAGCACGGCATGCTCCCACCGGCGGGCGGCCCGCTGTTCGCGCGGTGGGATCTCGGCACCACCCTCGCCACCATGGACCAGCACGGCATCCAGCTCGCCGTCCTGTCCGCGCCGGTGCCGACCGCGTTCACCCCAGTGCCCTCGCAGGCCGCGGAGCTGGCGACCATCGCGAACGACAGCCTGGGCACGCTTGCCCGCGAGCAGCCGTCCCGCTTCGGCTGGCTGGCCAGCGTCCCGTACCTCGAGCCGAACGACGCCGTGGCCGAGATCGAGCGGGTGTACGGCGGCCAGGCGCCCGACGGGGTGCTGCTCACCGCGCACGCCGGCACCCAATACCTCGGTGACCCGGCCCTGGATCCGGTCATGGCGGCCCTGAACGACCGGGACGCGGTTGTCCTGGTGCATCCGTTCGACCTGCCCGGCGCGTCCCCGATCGCGGTGCCGTCCTTCGTCGTGGACTTCATGGCGGACACCACCCGCGCTGCCGTGCAACTCACCGTGTCCGGTGCTCTCGACCGTTTCCCGCGGATCCGGTGGATCCTCGCGCACGGCGGCGGCGCCTTCCCGTACCTGGCGGGCCGCCTGGCGCTGGGCCGCGGCCTCGGCTACGGCGCGGACCCGGGAGCGATCAGGGCCGCGGTGCGGCGGTTCTGGTACGACACCGCTGGGCCGATGTCCCCGTACGCCACGCCCAGCCTGCTCGCGGCCGCCGGTGCCGGGAGGATCCTCTACGGCTCCGACTACAACGCCATCCCCGCGGCGACCGTCGGCGAGAGCCTCGCGGCCCTACGCGCCGACCCGGCGCTGGACGCCCCGGCGCGCGCGGCGATCGCCCGCGGCAACGCCCTGCGCCTGTTCCCCGCCCTGGCACAGCGACTGGGCTGAGGGAACGCCGCACCGGACCGCGGCCGGCACTCGCCCGCATGGTCGGACGGCGGGCGTCCACGTCTCCCTCGTCGTGGACGCCCGCCGTCCGCGCCTCAGTCGCTCAGGACCAGTCCGGCCAGGTCACCGGCGTCGCGCCACTCCTGCAACAGCTCCTCGAACGCGTAGAAGCCGGGCCCGTAGGGCTCCCCGAGGAACCACCGGGCGTTCGACTCGCCCTCGCTGTTGTAGTAGCCGGGGGTGCACTCGGTGACGAACCTGGTGTTGTCGATCTTGTTGTCGCGGATGGTCCGGACCCAGCCCTCCTCGGCCTCGGCGGTGGGCTCCACGACCTTCGCCCCGCGCGCGATCGCCTCGCCGAGGATGTAGGCGATGTGGTCGGCCTGCTGCTCGAACATCTTGGTCGTGGACGCGGTGACCCCGCCCTGGATGAAGCCGGTGGCGAAGTAGTTGGGGAAACCGTGCGCCATGATGCCGTGCAGCGTGCGGAAGCCCTTGCCCCAGTGGTCGTAGAGCGATCTGCCGTCACGGCCCGCGAGCGGCCTGATGTCCAGCTGCCGGTCGAGAGCTCCGGTGATCTCGAAGCCGCTGGCGAACACGATGCAGTCAACCTCGTGTTCGATGCCGTTGGCGACAACCCCACGCTCGGTGATCCGCTCGACGCCCTTGGAGTCCGACACGTCGACGAGGGTGACGTTCGGCAGGTTGAAGGTCGGCAGGTAGTCGTCGTTGAACACCGGACGCTTGCACAGAATGCGGAAGTACGGCTTCAGGAGCTCCGCGGTCTTCGGGTCCTCGACGACCTGGTCGACCCGCTGCCGGATCCGCTCCGCGACCCGGTAGTCCTCGGCCTCGTGCAGCTCCATGAACTTCACGGGGTCGGCCAGCGCGCCCCAGCCGTTCGTGGAGTTGAGGTGCGCCGCGAGGTTACGGGCGACCTCGGTCCAGGCGTCGCAGATGTTGTCCGGCTCACCCGGCGAGTAGAACGCGAAGGTCGCGTTGTGGAAGTTGCGCTGGCGCTCCTCCCGCCACCCGGGCTTCAGACTCGCCACCCATTCCGGATCGGTCGGGTAGTTGGAACGCTCGAAGACGTAGGACGGCGTCCGCTGGAACACCGTCAGGTGCTTCGCGCCGCGCGCCAGGTGCGGGATCGCCTGGACGCCGCTGGAGCCGGTACCGATCACGGCGATCCGCTTGTCGCCGATCTTGTCCAGCCCGCCGTGCAGGTCACCGCCGGTGTAGTCGAAGTCCCAGCGGGCGGTGTGGAAGGTGTGCCCCTTGAAATCGGTGATGCCGGGGATGCCGGGTAGCTTCGGCCGGTTGTAGGGCCCCTGGCACATGATGATGAACCTGGTCCGGATGTCGTCACCGCGGTTGGTGACTATCCGCCAGCGCCCGATCTCCTCGTCCCACTCCAGCGACTGGACCATGGTGTGGAACAGCGTCTTGTCGTAGACGCCCAGGTGGCGCCCGATCCGCTGGGCGTGCTCGTAGCACTCGTCGCCGTGGGAGAACTTCTCCTTCGGGATGAAGCCGGTCTCCTCGAGCAGCGGGAGATAGCAGTAGGCGTCCGAGTCGATCTGGATGCCTGGATAGCGGTTCCAGTACCAGACGCCACCGAAGTCGCCGCCCAGTTCCAGGATTTTGAAGTCGGAGATCCCCTTCTTCTGTAACCGGTCCGCGGCGATCAGTCCCGAGAAGCCGCCACCGAGGATCACCACCTCGATCTCAAGGTCGATCGGCGTGCGGGGCGTGAGCGGCGTGTGCGGATCGGCTTCGTAGAACTCGGCGAACTCGTCACCGGACTCGACGTACTGCTTCTGGCCGTCAGTGCGCAGCCGCCGGTCCCGCTCGGCGAGATACTTCTCGCGAAGCGCCTCCTGATCGACCTCGGGGGTGATCGTCGGCGCACAGTGATCCAGGGGCGATCGGTACATGAGAGATCCTCGGTCCTGCTCGTGGTCACGGTCGGGAACGGCGGGTCCGGTCATGGCCGGCTCCGCGGGATTTCGATCGGCCGGGTCGGTATGTCCACGGCGCGGCTGCTCAGCGTTCCGGCCGGAGGGCCAGGACGCTGCCCTCGGCGTCCGCCGAGACGTACAGGGTGCCGTCCGGGCCGGCGGCGATACCGGCGAACGGGCCCTGCGGCCCCGAGAACGGCGGCTGCCCGCGCAGCGGCTTGGGGGTGACGCCGGGCGGGGCACCCACGGGGAGGTCACGCGCGATCGTGGTGCGCGCCCCGGTGCCCGGGTCGACGTCTAGCAGCGTCTTGGCGCCGGCGTCGACGATCAGCAACCGCCCGCCCCGGGCCAGGATGCCCTGCGGCGTGTCCAGACCGTCGACGACGGTCTCCGCGCGTGGGCCGCCGACCGAGACGATCCGCCCGGCGCCGGCCTCGGACACCAGGCAGGCCCCGTCGGAGCCGAAGGTCACGCCGACCGGCTTGTCCAGTCCGGTGGCGAGGACCTCGATCTCGCCGGCTCGGACAGCCAGCACCCGGCCGCGGCCGAACTCGGCCGCCACCACCGCGCCGTCCGGCGCGATCGCGACACCGTAGGGCTGGTCCAAGCCCTCCGCCAGCACCTCGCTCACGAATTCCGCGGGCCGGAAGCGCGCGATCGTGCCATTGCCCGTGGTGACGATAAATTCGCCAGGCCCGGTGGTGGTCACCCCGCGGACGAAGCCGGGGCTGCCGGGGCTGAACAGCATGCCGACGGTTCGCGGGGAGCCGCCCGGGCTCAGCGCGTAGAAGAACGGACCGTCGGCGATGTAAAGGGTGCCGTCCGTGTCGAGGGTCAGGTCCAGCGGCCAGTTCAGGCCCCCGGGCAGCGTGGTCCGGGTCTCGCCGCCGCCCAGCACCTCCGTGATCTCTCCGGTGAAGTTCGAGACGAACAGCCGGCCGTCGAGAAAGGTGCAGTTGTCGAGGCCGGGCTGGAGTTTGGCGAGCACCTCCCGATCGCCCGAGCGCGGGTCGATGCGCAGCACCTCGCCGGTGTGTACCTGGGTGGACACGATGAATCCGGCGTCGTCGAACTTCACCGAGTCCGGCACACCCAGGTCGCCGGCGACCCGCTGCGGCTCGCCGCCGTCGGGGTGAATACGCCAGATGTCGTTGGTGGCCATGGCCGGGTAGTAAAGAAAGCCGTCCGGGCCGACCTCCATGGCGTTCGGCATGCCCAGGTTGTCCGCGAGCACCCGGGGCGCGCCGCCACCGAGCGGCAGCTCCATCAGCCGGCCGCCGGGGCGGCACTCGTTCACGAACAGGCGGTCCTGGTACACGGTGATGCCGTTGACGGCGGGCATGTCCTCGCCCACGACCCGGACCCGGCCGTCGGTGCCGAGGACGCTCACCCGGTCGTCCATGTACTCGGTCGCGTAGATGTTGCCGGCCGAGTCGAACGCGACGTCGTCCGGGCCGACGATGTCGCCGCCCTTGGGGCTGACGGCCTCCACCGCCCCGGTGTCGACGTCCAGCGCGCTGATCTGACTGCCGGTCACCTGGGCTATGTATATGCGGCCGTCGGGACCGGTGCGCAGCCCGTTCGCACCGAAAAGCCTGCTCGTCGGCGTAAGTCGGTCCAAGGTCCAACCCGCCGCGAGGGTGGTCGGAGCAAGGCTGGTGTAGCGCGCCCCTTGAGCCAAGGTTGAGACCCCCTGTACTGAGGACATCGGTGTCCGCGAGACGTGTCCGCCGCCTGCCGTCGGATGGCAGGCGCGCGGACCACCTCTGTACTGGTTATGTGTCTGGTTTATGACCGTATATCTTTACAAGGATAGCAATGCTGGCCGCCATCCTCAACAGCCATCTCGAGAACAGCGGCGCCTGGTCAGAACGACCCATTGTTTGCTGAAAAGCTAATGGGTGGAAGGCGTCGCCTCCTGTAGCACACCCTCGTCGACCAGGCGCTCGATTTCCCCCTCGTCGAGGCCGAGCAGCTCGCGGGCGATCCGGCGGGTGTGCTCGCCGAGCATCGGCGCGGGGCGCAGCTCGACGTCCGGGATGTTCCGGAAGTGCGCGGGGGTGTTCTCGCTGGGCATCGGCCGCGGGATCAGCGGGTGCCGCGCGGTGCGGAACGCCCCGCGCGCCCGGAGGTGCTCGTCGTCCAGCAGCTCCGTGAGCCGCAGCATCATCCCGGCCGGCACGCCCGCCGCCTGGAGCTCGGACGCCGCGACGCGGGGCGGGCGCAGGCGGGTCCACGCCGCGATCAGCTCGTCGATCTCCTCCGAGCGGGCGAGGCGGTCCTGCGTGGTCGCGAACCGCGGGTCCGCGGCGAGGGACGGGCCACCGATCACCGCGGCGAGCCGGTGCCAGTCCGCGGAGTCCCGCACGTCGACGACGACCCACTCGTCGTCACCGCCGCACGGGTAAACGCCCCGCGGCGCGTGCCGCTGCGAGCCCTCGGCCCGGCCGAGCGACGCCGCGGCGTACAGGTCGGGATTCTGGCCGAGGATGACCTCGGCCTGGGCGACGCTCACGGTCCCGCCACGGCCGGTGCTGCGCCGCCGGACGAGCAGAGCCAGGACGCCGATCGCCGCGACCCGGGCCGCGACGTGGTCCGGGTAGATCGTCGACGCGTCGGCGAAGCCGCCCGAATCACCGGCGAAGCCGCCCGGATCACCGGCGAAACCGTCCGGGTCGTCGGAGGTGTCGTCCCGCCACAGCAGGCTGATACCGGTCGCGGCGCGCACGAGGGGGCCGTAGCCGAGCCAGTCGCCCCACGGGCCGTCCGCCCCGAAGGCGCTGGAATCGGCCACCACCAGCCGCGGGTTGACCCGGTGCAGCTCGGCCACACCGAGCCCCAGCTTCTCCATCGTCCCCGGCTTGAAGTTCGACAGCACGACGTCGGACTGCCGCGCGAGCTCCAGGAACAGCGCCCGGCCACGCGGGTGGCGCAGGTCCAGCCCCAGGCTCGCCTTGTTGCGGTTGCCCCAGGCGAAGACGGGGCTGATCGGCTCCACGGTGAGCGACTGCCGCGAGCCGTCGGGGAACGCCGCGCTCTCGATCTTGATCACCTCGGCCCCCATGTCGGCCAGGAGCCGCCCACTCTCCCCACCCACGACGATCACGCCGAGATCGAGCACCCGGAGTCCGTCGAGCGGCCGGCGCGACGCGGGAGGCGCCTGAGGCGCAGGAGGCGCAGGGGGCTCGGTGGTGCCGGCCGCATCGGGTCCCGCCACCGCCGCCGGACGATCACCGGGGGCCCCGCTGTCCGGCGGCTCACCCGCCGGTTCAGCCGCCGACTCACCGGCCCGCAGTGCCGGTGTGCGCAGGCCGGCCCGGTGGCCGTCGATCCCGAGCAGACAGTCCGGGACGAGCATCTCCCCCTCCGGCGTGGCGACGCCGGTGAACGTGCGGCGGGCGGCGAAGTGGTCCGCGCGCAGGACCCCGGTGAGGTCGAGCACCGCCGCCGCGGGAATCCCCAGCCGCTGGAGCTCGGCCGCGACCTCGTCGCGTTTCCGGTTGGCGAGCAGGCGACCGATCTCGGGATGCAGGACGTCCGCGACGGCGAAGCGCCGGGACATGTCCGCCAGCTCCGGGTCCGCGAACCGGGCGGGACGGCCCATCCACTCGAACACGGCCCGCCACTGCCGGGGCTTGAGGATGCACAGCCGGACGTAGCCGTCCGCGCAGCGGAACACCGGATAGAGATGGCCGGCGGCCGGGCGGCCCCGGGGGCCGTCGGAGGTGGGGATGCCGCTCGTCGCGGAACCCGCCATCCCGTAGCCGGGGTCGATGACCTGGACGGCGGTCTCGAAGACCGACACCTCCACGTCGTCGCCGACACCGGTGACCAGCCGGTTGTGGTGGGCGAGCAGCGCCGACCACGCCGCGACCAGCGCCGAGGACTCCGTGGGCAGGGCGGCCGGTGGGAGCAGCGGTGGCCGGCCGGGCAACCCCGAGCGGGAGAGGAAGCCGGCGAGCGCGGCGTGCACGGCATCGGTGCCGGCCCAGTCCCGGTAGGGCCCGGACCGGCCGAACTCGGTGACGGAGACGACGACGAGCGCGGGAAACCGGCGCCGGAACTCACCCGCGTCGAGGCCCAGACTGTCCGGGAGCGACTCGGTGAGCCCCTCGATGACGATGTCGCTCCTCGCGAGCAGGCCCAGTAACCGCTCGCGGCCGCCGGCCGCCGCGAGATCGAGCGCCAGGGCGCGCTTGTTGAAGTTGTGCGTCTCGTGCCGGACGTCCGTACCGGGCGCCCGACCAGGAGCGTCGAGGGTTCCGGCCGGCTCGACCCGGACGACGTCGGCGCCGAGGTCGCCGAGCACCCGCGAGGCGAGCTCCGCGCCGCCGCGGCACAGGTCGACGACCCGGACGCCGGCCAAGGGCAGCTCGGCGCCGCCGCCCGACAGCCCCGTCACGGTCGCTGCCCCGTCCGGTCGGGCGGGGACCCGGCGCTGCTCTCCGGGGCGAAGCACGGCAGGGCGCCGCCCTCGCAGTCGAGGAACCGCACCCGGACCGGCAGGCCGACGGCCACCTGGTCCGGATCACAGTCCACGATGTTGGTCAGCATCGTCCACTCGCCGTCGACCTCGACGGTGGCGAGGACGAACGGGGTCGCGAAGTCCGGGGACAGCGCCCGGTGCACGACCGTGTGGGCCACGACCCGGCCCGTCCCGGTGCTCTCCACGTAGTGCCAGCCGGGCTCGCCGCATCCCGGGCACAGGCGTTCGGGGGGGAAGTACCGGATCCCGCAACCGCCGCAGTAGGGGACGAGCAGGCGATGCTTCGCTGCGGCGGACCAGAACTCGACGGAGAGCTCGGAGGGCGTGGGTGTCGATCGTGTCATTTCAGGCCTTCCCCAGGACGACGACCTCGTAGTGCCGGGTGCCGGACCCGGCGTTCGCCACGACGGCGACCTCGGCCCCCGGCACCTGGTGGACCGCCGTGCCGCGGATCTGCCGGACCGCCTCGGCCACCTTCAGCGTCATGTGCTGGGTTCCGTTCCAGGAGTAGGACAGGCAGCCACCCTCGGGGTTGGTCGGGTACCGGCCGTCGAGGGCGATGTGCCCGTCGTCGACGAACGCCCCGCCCTCCCCCTCGCCGCACAGCCCGATCACCTCGAGCTGCCTGAGGAGCTCGAACGAGTTGGGGTCGTAGAGGGCGAGCACGTCGGCGTCCCGCGCTGTGACGCCCGCGGCCCCGAACGCCCGCTGCGCCGCGGCGGCGCCCAGCCGGCCCACCGTCCGGTAGTCCAGCGGCGGCATGCCGTGGTTCCCGGCGAACTCCATCCCGGCCCCGAGCACGGCGACCGGCTGGTGGGGCAGATCGCGCGCCCGTTCCAGCGAGGTGAGCACGACGGCTCCGCCGCCCTCACCGGTGATGCACACGTCGAGCAGGTGGAACGGCGTCGCCACCAGGGGCGAGGCCAGGATGTCGTCGACCGTGTACGGGCCCTTCCCGTACATCATCGCCTCGGGATTCGACGAGCCGTTGTTCCGGATCGTGGCGGCGACGGTCGCCAGCTGCTCCGGGGTGGTCCCGAACCGGCGGATGTACCCCTGGGCGACCAGGGCGAACAGGGGAATGGAGTAGGCGCCCCAGACGTCGACGAACTCGACCTCCGCCACCGCCACGCCCACCGGCCCGCGGCCGCCGAACCTGCCCGACAACCCGCCGCCGACGACGGCGACGTCGCACAGGCCCGCGGCGATCGCGGCAGCGGCCTTCATCACGCCGCGGGCACCGGCCGTGTCGAGCATCCCCTCGCCGACCCAGTTGAGTGACCGCCCCAGCGAGCGCGACCACGAGGCGCTCTCGTCGACCGTCCCGCCGGGGCCGGGCCAGTCCGCGGCGACCCCGTCGACGTCCGCGGGCCGCAGGCCGGCGTCGGCGATCGCGCCGAAGACGGCCTCCTGCGCGAGATCGAGTGCGGTGCGGTGCGGCAGCCGACGCGCCTGTTCGGTGGCGTGCAGCCCGACGATCGCGACGTCACGCAGTGCCATCTGAGCCCGCCTCCTCGCGGCCGAGCCACTCCCGGGCCCGCGTGTAATGACTCATCTCGCGTTCGACCAGGAGCGCCGTCGCGTGCGCGAGCTCAGTGCCGCTCGACGCGAGGTGGATGCTGCCCTCGACGGTCCATTTCCCGCCGTCCTTACCGGCGAGCCAGGCCCGCGCGGTCAGCGGCCGGTTGATCGGCACCGGCTTGCGGTAGGTGACGCTCAGCGCCCCCGTCACCGCGAGCTGTTCCATCTGCACGGCGAGGTGGCCCACGATCTCGACGAACACGCCCGAGATCCAGCCCCCGTGCGCCACGCCCGGGCCGCCCTCGTGCTCCGGGCCGCAGCGCAGGCGGTAGTGGGCCGACCCGTCCGCGGCCAGCGTCTCTTCTTCCATCCCCATCCGGCAGCGCCCGAGCTGCCGGCAGGGGGGACACAGGACTGCGAACAGGTCGTCGCCGACCGGTTTCCAGTTCGGTTCGGTTCCGTTCGGCTGCACTGTCAGCTCTTCCGGCTGCTCCGTCAGCTCTTTCGGCTGCTCTGTCAACGTGACCGCCCTACCACTCGACCGGGAGCGACTCCGGGGCCCGCACGAGCAGGCCGGACTTCCATGGCAGTTCCTCGACCGGCACGCCCAGCCGCAGCGAGGGGAACCGGCGCAGCAACGCGGCCAGCGCGACCTGCAGCTCCATCCGGCCCAGCTGGGCTCCGAGGCAGTAGTGCGCGCCGTACCCGAAGGCAAGGTGATGGTTGGGGTGACGAGTGAGATCCAGTTCGTCCGGATGGTCGAAGACGGCCTCGTCACGGTTCGCGGACTGCGCGAACACGATCACGGCCTCGCCGGCCGACACCGTGACGTCGCCCAGCTGGACGTCCTCGGTGGCCACCCGGGGGTTGTTGCCGCCGGTGGACAGCTGGACGTGTCGCAGCAGCTCCTCCACCGCGCCGGGTATCAGCTCCGGCCGCGCACGCAGCGCCTCCCAGTGCCCGGGCTCGGTGAGCAGCACGTAGATGAAGTTGGACAGCTCACTCGCGGTGGTCTCGTGACCGGCGATCAGCAGGGTGATGCCGATGTCGATCAGCTCCTCCTCGCTGAGCCGATCCTCGTCGTCCCGCGCGGCGACCAGAGCACCCAGCAGGTCGTCCGTCGGGTGCGCCCGGCGGAGGGCCACCAGCTCGGCGAGGTAGCCCGCGAGCCTCGCCCGGGCGTCGACGACCTGTTCCTCGGTGTAGGCGGTCGTCGACAGCATGACGTCGGCGAACTCACGGAACCGGTGCTGATCTTCCGGCGGCACGCCGAGCATCTCGCAGATCAGCGTGACCGGCAGCGGCAGGGCGAAGCCCCGAACGAGATCGGCGGGCGGCCCCGATCGCTCGATCTGCTCCAGGTGTGCCTCGACGATCTCCTGGGCACGAGGGCGTAACTGCTCGACCCGGCGGCCGGTGAAGGCTCTGGAGATCAGCAGGCGTAACCGGGTGTGCTCCGGCGGGTCCATGCTCAGCAGCGCGGACGGCTGCGCCGGCCGCGGGGTGGTCCGTGGGACGTCCTCCCGACCGACGGCCGCGGCGCGGCTGAGTCGCGGGTCGGAGAGCGCCTGCTTCATGTCGTCATAGCGGGTGACCAGCCATCCCTCGCCGCCGTAGGGCAGCCGTACCCGGGCGACCGGTTCCTCCCGGCGGATCTTCGCCCACAGGGGATGGACTTCGAGGCCGGCCGATGGACCGAAAGGGAACCGGTGGACCTCGGTGTCGTCGGGCACGGCTTTCCTCCGTTCTCGCCGTCGCAACACAGACAGATCAGGTAAGTGGACAGGGCTCGCGGATCGTCAGGTTCTGGTCCGGGTCAGGACCCACCGGCGGCGCGCGGGAGCCGGCGACCGTCCGACCGCTCCGAGTCGTCGGTCTGCTCCGAGTCGTCGGTCACGAAACCGGAATCCGGGTCAAGGGAGGATTGGGCCGGGTGCACTACGCCCGGACCGGGAAGTTCACCGTGCTGAGCTGTCACCGGCGGCATGGTGCCGAGGAAATCACCCCGGCGTCCTGCCGTGGTTCACCGGCACGCAGCCACGACGCACGGCACCTTACGGAACCAGAATGCCGTTTGCTCTTTGTCAAACTCCGGCGGAAAACACGCAGCCGCCAGCAAACACCGCGCCGGCGCCCGTCAGTTCTGCGCGATCCGGAACTCGCCCACCACTGCGACCGGAGACGGAGTCGCCCTTTCCGACACCGCCTGCCGACTCGCCGAGGGCCGCCCCCTGGATGGCCGCAGCCGCCGACCAGATTATAAACGATCTTCGGACGCTAACATTGACAAGATTAGAAGCCTTATCTCGATGTGTCTACTCCCATCTCGACACCCGGCGCGGATCCCGCGGACAGGAGCTGACCGGATGGAAGGTTGACCAGGCCGCAGGCAACCTCACCCTGGCCGCGCAGCCAGAATCGTTCCAGCAGGTCAGGAGCACTTTCCGACGATTTCACCGAGGACCGCGCGCGAGCTCACCGGCGTCGGGCGAGCGCGCAGCACGAGGGTCTCCGGCCCCGCTCGCAGTTGGCGGCCGGCCGGACTTCGAGCGGGTGAACGGGGCCTGGAACGGCGGAGCCCACCGCCACCCGACAAGCTCCGCGTACGGACCACTTTCGGAGCAACAAACAGGCCCGGGCTGGCCTGAATCTGCTTTGCGACAAGCAATGGAGCGTCCGGACGGATGAGGGCCTGCGCGGCAACTAAATACAAAGACGCAGTTGACAGGCCGTAGGGGCCGGTGGGATATATCGGTACCGACGTGGCGCGACGGGAGGCGGCGCAGATGGCTCGACCGATGGAGGGCGTCCGAGTGCTGGAGGTCGCCCAATACACTTTCGTCCCCGCCTCCGGAGCGGTTCTGGCCGACTGGGGCGCGGACGTGATCAAGGTCGAACACGCCGAGTACGGCG
Source organism: Parafrankia sp. Ea1.12 (assembly GCF_900465275.1). Classification (NCBI taxonomy): domain Bacteria; kingdom Bacillati; phylum Actinomycetota; class Actinomycetes; order Frankiales; family Frankiaceae; genus Parafrankia; species Parafrankia sp. Ea1.12. The sequence continues at coordinate 54,301 of NZ_UBIZ01000206.1, forward strand.
ACGCCCAACGCGGGCTGATCCGGCTGCTGGGTCTCGATGTCTCCAGCAACGGAAACGCGTTCTTTCCCATCATGGAGGCCCCCAACCGCGGCAAACGCAGCATCGGGCTCGCGCTCGAAAAGCCCGGCGCGCGCGTCGTTCTGGAGAAGCTCGTCGCGCGGGCCGACGTGTTCGTGACGAACTTCCTGCCCAGGTCACGGTCCCGACTGAAGATCGACCTCGAGGACATCAGGGCAATCAATCCCAACATCATCTATGTGCGGGGCAGCGGTTTCGGCCAGCGTGGCCCGGAGCGTGACAAGGGCGGGTACGACGGCACCGCGTTCTGGGCCCGGGGCGGCAGCGCGTCGGGCGTCACCCCACCCGGAGCCGAGCGGATGACGAAGATGCCAGCCGGCGCCTACGGCGATTCGATGGGCGGGCTGACGATCGCCGGCGGCATCGCCGCGGCCCTCTACCGGCGCGCGGCGACCGGTGAGCCCTCGGTGGTGGACGTGTCCCTGCTCGGCGTCGGAGCATGGACCACCCAGTTCTCGGTGAACCTGGCCCTGCTGGCCGGCGGACCGCTGCCGGACGTCGAGGAGCCCCGGCACGGCGCGCCGACGAACCCGCTGATCGGCGCCTTCCGGACCGCGGACGACCGGTGGCTCCAGCTGTCGATGCTCCAGCCGGGGGTGTACTGGCCGGAGTTCTGCACGGTCGTCGGGCGCCCGGAGCTCGCCGAGGACGAACGGTTCAACTCGACCGAGAAGATCATGGCGAACGCCGCGGAGGCCGCCGATCTGGTGGCCGAGATCATCGCCTCCCTGACCTACTCCGAATGGCTCAAAACCGTCGAGGGGATGAAGGGCCAGTGGGCCGTGGTCCAGGACGCCTGGGGCGTCGGCCAGGACGTTTCGCTGCGCGCCAACGGCAACATAGGAACCCTCGTCGACGCCGAGGGCAGGAACCGTGAACTCGTCGCGAACCCCGTCCAGTTCGACGAGACACCCGCAGACCTCGGCCGCGCGCCGCGCTTCGCCGAGCACACCGACGAGATCCTGCAGGAGCTGGGTTGGTCGGAGGAGGAGATGATCCAGCTGAAGATCGACGGCGTGGCAACCTGACCCGGGCCGCGGGAAAGTCCGAGGTATCACCCACCCGATCAGCACCAGGCCCCCGGCCTGCGCCCGGTCGGCGAACTCCGCGCATTCGCCCACTACTCGCCGCCTGCCGCCGAGAAACCCGCCACGCACCGCACCGTAAGCACCGATCACATGATCGGAAGCACTGCCGTCACCCATCCGACACCGAAAACTCTCCACGGAGAGGCTCACCGCAACCCACACCGGTTCCCGGGCCGTTTCAGAATGTGCCGGCAGACGCCGACGTCGATGTCGCTCCCCGCCGGGCCCTGCCCGCCGTGCGCTGTGTCCTGACCCCGCCGCCAGACAACGGGATCGCATCCAGAACACCCGGATCAGACCGGAACAAACCCATCCCGAATCGCACCACGACTCGGCGGACTCATCGGTGGTTGACTTCCGCCTGGGCCGCGGGCCGGCGTGCCCGTGTACCCAGAACCTGATTCCGGTGTGCCGCCGCGCGCATCACCGAATGTGTGGCGGCAGCGGTCCGCTCGCCTCAGCCCGTCAACTCGGAGCATCGCCACCTGCATATTTCTCCAGATTCCGCTTGTGAAACGGACAGGCGGTCCGTACCGTGGCCGTTCATATCGGACCGGAGGTCCGATTCGACAGATCGACCGGCCGGGGACCCGGCCGCACCGCCAGGCGGGTGCGGCCCGGCGGCCTGCGATCTCGCCACGAACCACACCGTCCCGGCCGACGGAAGTACAGATCACCTATCGCGAGACGAGGGACATCAACATGCGGAATTCGGGGATCCTGCTCGGCAGGTCGGCATGCGGACGGCAACCGCGACAGCCGGTGGGCGTGCGCTTAGCCGCGTTAGGAGCTTTAGGTGCTCTGGCCGCGAGCCTGTTCCTCGCCGGTTGCGGCGACAGCGACGACAACGGGAGCAGCGGGACGGCGGGCGACACCGGGACCGCCGCCGAAGTTCTGGGCCCGGTGGCGCAGGCAAAAGGTGACCCGGTGAAGATCGGAATCATCTCGGACGGCAAGGGCCCCGCCGCGGACCTCTCCTACGAGTTCAAGGTCTCCGAGGCGACCGTCAAATACCTCAACGAACACCGCTCCGGAATCGCGGGCCGGCCCATCGAGCTGGTGGAGTGCGAGGCGCTGGCCGACCCGGCCAAGGCCACCGACTGCGCGAACCGGATGGTCGAGGAGAACGTCGCCGCCGTCGTCGTCGGCTCGGCCGGGGCCGGGGAGCAGATCTGGGAGCCGCTGCACGCCGCGCACGTCCCGGTGATGTTCTACACCGCCAACGGCGCCGGGTCGCTGGGCGACCGCGAGTCGACCTTCGTCCTGGCCGACCAGTTCTTCCCCCTGGTGACCCTGCCGGTCAAGGTCGCCAAGGACGAGGGCGCCAAGAAGGTGACGGCCATCGCGATCGACCTGCCCATCGCCAAAGGCCTCTTCCAGATCATCAGGCCTCAGCTCGAGCAGCAGGGCCTCGCGCTCGACGTCATCCTGATCCCGCCGGGCACCGCCGACATGACGCCGCAGATGCAGAGCATCATCAGCGGCGATCCCGGGATCGTGCACGTGGTCGGCAGCGACGCCTTCTGCATCAGCGCCTTCAACGGACTGCGCGCGGTCGGGTACGACGGGCCGCGCACGGCCATCGCGCACTGCGTCAGCGACGCGACCCGGGAAGCCGTACCCGGCGACTTCCTGGAAGGCATGACGATCACCGCGACCGCCCCGATCGGCTCGGACGACCCGGCGATCCGCCTCTTCAACGCCGTGGTGGAGACCTACGGCAAGGACATCGACGTCACCGAGGCCGGCGCCGCGGCCATGTACCTCACGGTCTCCGCCTTCCACTCCGCGCTCGAGGGGATCACGGGCGACATCACCCCGGCCACCGTCACGGCCAAGATCAAGGCAATGCCGGAGAAGGACCTGCCGGGCGCGACCGGACTGCGGTTCCGGTGCAACGGCAAGGCGTATCCGGCATCCCCGTCGGAATGCTCCCGAGGCGGTCTCCTGACGACCCTGGACGAGAAGGGCCGGCCCACCACGTACGAGGCGGTCGGAGTGACGCCGATCGAGGACTGAGACGACGGCCAGCTCGCTGTCACAGCCCTCGACCGGGACGACGTCGGGAGATCGTCATGGATCATGTCGCCTCGCTCCTCCTCGGGCTCGGCAACGGAGGGGTGTTCGCGGCGTTGGCCGTGGCACTCGTGCTGACCTACCGCAGCTCGGGTGTCATCAACTTCGCGACCGGAGCGATCGCTTCCTACGTCGCCTACACGTACGCCTGGCTACGGGACGGCGAGCTGCTCGTGCTCGTGCCCGGCCTGCCGACGTCGGTCGGCCTCGGCAGGCCGCTGGGCTTCGCCGCGGCGGCGCCGATCGCCCTCGCGATCGGCGCGCTGCTCGGCGCGCTGCTCTACCTGCTGGTGTTCCGACAGCTGCGCGAGGCACCGCCGCTGGCCAGAGCGGTCGCCTCCCTGGGTGTTCTCCTCGTGATCCAGTCGCTGTTGGTGATCCGGGTCGGCGTGGCACCGGTGAGCGTCAAGACGATCTTCCCGGGAGAGCGCTGGCGGCTCGGCTCGTTGACCGTGCTCTCCGACCGCTTCTACCTCGCGTTGTCAGTGCTGGTGCTGACCCTCGCGCTGACCGCCGTCTACCGCTTCACCCGCTTCGGGCTGCTCACCCGGGCGACCGCCGAGTCGCAGACCGGCGCGTACGTGAGCGGCGTGAACCCCGACCGGGTGGCCCTGCTCAACTGGATGATCAGCAGCGCGGTCGCCGGCGCGGCCGGGATCCTCATCGCCCCGTTGACCCCGCTCGCGCCGGCCACCTACACCCTGTTCGTCGTTCCGGCGCTGGCCGCCACGGTCGTCGGTGGCTTCCAGCATCTGCTTCCGGCCGCCGCCGCCGGGCTTGCCATCGGCATGCTCCAGGCGGAGGCGATCGCGCTGGCCGCAGACCACTCCTGGCTGCCGCAGAGCGGGTCGGCGGAGCTGGTGCCGCTGGTGGTGATCCTGGTGGCGCTGCTGGCCACCGGACGGGGCCTGCCCGTGCGTGGCACTCTCGTCCGCCAGCCCCTCGGCCGGGCGCCCCGGCCACGTTCGCTGCTCCTGCCGACCGTCATCGGCACCCTGATCGGCGTCATCGCGCTGCTCGCCACCGACGGAACCTGGCGCAGCGCCGTCATCGGCACGTTCATCGCGGCCGTCATCGGCCTGTCCCTCGTCGTCGTCACCGGCTACGCCGGCCAGGTGTCGCTGGCCCAGCTCGCCCTCGCCGGCAGCGCCGCCTTCACCCTGTCCGGCCTCACCCGGAGCTGGCATGTGCCGTTCCCGTTCGCGCCGCTGCTGGCCGCCCTGGTCGCCACCGTCCTCGGTGTGCTCGTCGGGCTGCCCGCCCTGCGGCTGCGCGGCCTGACCCTCGGGGTCGTCACCCTCGCCCTCGCCCACGCCATCGAGGCCGTCTGGTTCCGCAACACCGACATCGTCAGCGCCAGCGGCGCCCTGGTGACCCAGCCCTCGCTGTTCGGCCTCGACCTGAGCATCGGCACCGGTCACGCGTTCCCCCGCATCCAGTTCGGTCTGCTCTGCCTGGCCGTGCTCGTCGCCACCGCGTGGGGCGTCGCCCGCCTGCGGAGAAGCGCGCTGGGGTCGGCCATGCTCGCCGTCCGCGCCAACGAGCGGTCCGCGGCCGGCATCGGCGTGAACGTCGTGCTCATCAAGGTCGTGAGCTTCGCGCTGGCGTCCTTCATCGCCGGTCTCGGCGGCAGCCTGCTCGCCTACCGGCAGAGCACGGTCACCTACGAATCGTTCACCGCGATCAGTGGCCTGACTCTGCTGTCGACGGCGTACCTCGCCGGAGTGACCTCGGTGTACGGCGGCATTCTCGCCGGTGTGACGGCCGGGACCGGCATCATCTTCATCGCCCTGGACCGGTGGGTCGACCTCGGGGACTGGTTCCCCGTCCTCTCCGGGCTCGGGGTGGTCGCCGTCGTCCTCGTCCACCCCGAGGGGGCGGCCAGCGCCGGCCACCACCTCGCCGACCGCCTGGCCCGCCTTCGCGGCGGACGGAGCCGGAGCGGCGGAAAGCCGGCACCGTCCGCGCCGGCACAGAGCGTGGCAGCGGGGGACGTGGCAGTACAGGACATGGCGGCGCAGCACGCTCCGACCGGGGGGAAGCCGGCGGCGGTCGCAATGGCGGACGCGACCTCGGGGACGGCAGCTGCCCCGGAAGCCGGCACCGCTGTGGACGCCGGCACCGCTGTGGACGCGGCGGCGGAAGGGGCGCCGGGTCTCGACGTCACCGGGCTCACCGTGCGCTACGGCGGCACGGTCGCGGTCTCGGACGTCTCGCTGGGGGTGCCAGCCGGGCGGATCGTCGGCCTGATCGGCCCGAACGGCGCGGGCAAGACCAGCGTGATCGACGCGGTCACCGGCTTCACCCGAGCTCAGGGCGAGGTGCGGTTCGGCGGGCAGCGCATCGACCAGCTGGCGCCGCACCAGCTCGTGCGGCGCGGCCTGGCCCGGACCTTCCAGTCCCTCGAGCTCTACGACGACCTCACCGTCGAGGAGAACGTCGGCGCCGCTTTGTTCGGCACCCGCGGCGAGGGGCTGCACCGTGCCCTGCACGCCGCGCTCGACCTCGTCGGCATCGGTGACCGGGCCGACCGGCCCGCCGGTGAGCTCAGCCAGGGTGAACGCCAGTTGGTCTCGATCGCCCGTGCCTGTGCCACCGGCCCCCGGATCCTCCTGCTCGACGAACCGGCCGCGGGACTCGACTCCACCGAGACCGCGTGGCTCGGCAGGCGCATCCAGGCGATCGGCCGGTCCGGCGTCGGGCTGCTGCTCGTCGACCACGACATCGCCCTCGTGCTCGGCGTCTGCGACTACATCTACGTGCTCGACTTCGGAACGGTCATCGCCGAAGGCACCCCGGCCGAGATCCGCGCCAGCCGGGCCGTCGCCGATGCCTACCTCGGCACCACCCACGACACCCCAGCGGTGATCTCGTGAGCTCGTCGTGAACCCCGTCCAGTTCGACGAGACGCCCGCGGAACTCGGCCGCGCGTCACGCTTCGCCGAGCACACCGACGAAATCCTGTGGGAGCTGGGTTGGTCGGACGACGAGATGATCCAGCTGAAGATCGACGGCGTGACGACCTGACCCGGGCCGCGGGAATGCCAGAGGTACGACCTACCCGATCAGCATCGGGTAAGCGGAAGCATCTCTCCGGAAAGACCCTCCCAGGAACCCGGACCGGTTCCTGGGCTGTTCCAGGGTGCGTCGGCCGACGCCGATGCCGGAGCCGTCCGCTATCGGGCTCCGCCCTGCGCGCGCTGTTTCCCGGCCCCACCGCCGGACAATGGCGCGCACCCCGCCCGGAACCAGACCGGAAGCCGGCCCGACTCCGATAACGCGACCGCTACCCGGCGGACTCGTCCACGGGCGCATCACCCGCGCCCAGTATCCGGGCAGCCGCCGTCGCCGTGCTGATCGCCGAACGGCCACCGGCAGCGATCCGTCCGCCTCGGCTCGCCCGTGCAGACCATCGTCACCTGCGTCTTTCTTCGGATTCCGCTTGTGAGGCGGACCGGTGGTCCGTACGGTGGCTCCCTGCATACCGGACCGGCGGTCCGATTCGACGGGATCGGCTGGCCGGGAACTCGACCGTGCCGGCGGCGGGTGACCCGGGGACCTGTGGTCTCGCCACGAACCACACCGTCCCGGCCGGCGGCGGTACAGCACACCCAACGCGAGACGAGGGACATCAACATGCAGAAGTCGGGGATCCTGCTCGATAGGTTGACGCGCAGGCGGCAACCGGGACAGCCGGTAGGCGTGCGCTTAGCCGCGTTAGGGGCGTTAGGCGCCCTGGCCGGGAGCCTGTTCCTCGCCGGCTGCGGTGACAGTGACGACAACGGGGGCGGCGGGACGGCGGGCGACACCGGGACCACCGCCGAGATCCTGGGCCCGGTGGCCCAGGCAAAGGGCGACCCGGTGAAGATCGGTATCGTCTCGGACGGGCAGGGCCCCGCCGCGGACCTGTCCTACGAGTTCACCACCGCCGAGGCCACCGTCAAGTACCTCAACGAGCACGGCTCCGGCATCGCGGGCCGGCCCATCGAACTCGTGCAGTGCGAGGCGCTGGCCGACCCGGGCAAGGCCACCGACTGCGCGAACCGGATGATCGAAGAGGACGTCACCGCCGTCGTCATGGGCTCCTCCGGGGCCGGGGAGCAGATCTGGGAGCCCCTGCACGCCGCGCACGTACCGTCGATGTCCTATACCGCCAACGGCGCCAAGTCGTTGGCTGACGGCGATTCGACCTTCGCCCTCAGTGACCAGTTCTTTCCCCTGGTCACCATGCCGATCACGGTGGCCAAGGACGAGGGCGCCAAGAAGGTGACGGTCATCGCGATCGACCTGCCCGTCACCACCGGTCTCTACCAGCTCACCAGGCCTCAGTTCGAGCAGCAGGGCATCGCGCTCGACGTCATCCTGGTCCCGCCGGGCACCGCCGACATGACGCCGCAGATGCAGAGCATCGTCGGCGGCGACCCCGGGATCGTGCAGGTGGTGGGCAGCGACGCCTTCTGCATCAGCGCCTTCAACGGACTGCGCGCGGTCGGGTACGACGGGCCGCTCGCGGCCATCGCGCACTGCATCACCGACGCGACCCGCGAAGCCGTGCCCGGCGACTTCCTGGAGGGCATGACGGTCACGGCGACCGCCCCGCTCGGCTCGGACGACCCAGCCGTCCGCCTCTTCGAAGCCGTGATGAAGACCTACGGCAAGGACATCGACACGACCGAGGCCGGCGCGGCCGGCATGTACCTCACGGTCTCCGCCCTCCACTCCGCCCTCGAGGGGATCACGGGCGACCTCACCCCGGCCACCGTCACGGCCAAGATCAAGGCAATGCCGGAGAAGGACCTGCCGGGCGCGACCGGACTGCGGTTCCGCTGCAACGGCAAGGCCTATCCGACCCTCCCGGCGGAATGCTCCCGAGGCGGTCTCATCACGACCCTGGACGAGAAGGGCCGGCCCACCACGTACGAGGCGGTCGGAGTGACGCCGATCGAGGACTGAGACGACGGCCAGCCCGCTGTCACAGCCTCAACCGGGATGACCGGCCTGCCGATGTCACTCGGCGTCGGCAGGCCGCCGGCCTGCACCCTCGGGACCACGGGTGTCCCAGCGCAGCTCGACCGTGAGCCGCCCGTCGTCGACATCGACGATCGCCTGGACGGCTCCGGTCAGCGCGGGGGGCTCCGTCTGGCCCGGCCAGGCTGCCGAGACGAAGACGCTGCCGCCCTCGGCGTCACTCCACAGCGTGAGCAGCGCCCGGTTCTCCGGCAGCACGGCGAGCGTGCGGTCGAGCAGGTCGACCAGCCCGGCCCGCAACTCCAGCGGAATGTTCGCCGGCTCCCCCGCGACCTGCACCTCGACGGTCATCCCGCGGCCCTCCGCGGCGGCGACGACCGCCTCGATGTCGGCGGCGAGCATGGCCAGGGTGGAGCCCGCACCGTCCTGGACGAGCATGCGGCGGATCGCCCCCGCCTGCCGGGCACACTGCCGACGCCACCGGCGGTCCCGCGGGTCGGCTGTCCCGTCGGCGAGCGCGTCGAGGGTCGGCAACACGTCGTCGCGGATGGCGCCCAGCCACCGCGCCCGCTCCCGGCGGATCATCACGTCGGAGTCCCGGCCGGCGGCCGTCTCCGCCTCGGCGCGGGCGGCCCGCGCGGTGGTGTCGGCGGTCCGCCGCAGCAACGGTCCCATCATGGCCACGATCAGCTGAAGCCCGGTGATTCCGTACGCGAGCGAGAGCAGCCGCGAGACGGTGAGCGGATCCATCACGCCGCGGACGACGACGGTCGCGACCACGGCGGCCACGACGACGGCCATCGCCGCGAGCGACTCCACCGCCCGCCGGGACGCCGTCACGAACGCGACCAGCAACCCCACCGCGATCAGCGGCCAGTTCACCACCCGCAGCAGGTCGCCGTCGTCGACGTTGGCGCTGGCCAGCACCGCCCCGATGGCCAGCGCCGTCACACCGGCCGCCTCCGGCCCCGACAGCGGACGGCGGCGGACCACCGACGCGACGGTGACCGTCGCGGCCGCGAGCACCAGCCAGACACCGACAGCCGTGGCCGCGGAGTGGACCCGTCCCAGCGTGACGAGCAGCGGCAGCAGCATCAGGACCTGCCAGGCGATGGCGAGGGCGGCGATCACCACGCGCAGGCCGGCGGCGTAGTCGTGCCGAAGGTCCGCCGCGGTCGTCTCACGCGTGGTCTCCGCACCGGCCCGGCTACCAGAGGCGCTGCCGGCGCTGCTGCCGGCGGCCGGGCCGCCGGCTGCCGGGCGCGGGTCCGCGTTCGCGCCGTGGTCCGGCCAGGTCAGCGTCACGGTGGTGCCGCGCCCGGGCGCGGAGTCGATCGTCGCCAGGCCGCCGGCGTCCCGGACCCGCGCGAGGACGGACTGACGCACCCCGAGCCGGTCGGGAGCGAATCTGCCCGGCTGGAAGCCGGCGCCCCGGTCGCTCACCCGGATCGTCAGCCGCCGTGGCGACCGCTCCAGGCACACCCACGCCTCGCCCGTCCCCGCGTGCCGCTCGACGTTGGCCAACGCCTCACCGGTGGCGCCGGCCAGCGCGGCCACGACCGCCGCCGACGGCCCGCCGGCCTCCTCACCGGCAGCGGGATACCCGGCAGCGGGATACCCGTCGGCCGGCTGCCCGTCCTCGAGCGGCGCCGTTCCGGTCAGGTGCACGGTCAGGCCGCGTTCCCGGGCGCTGCTCACCACCGCGGCGAGAGCGGCGTCCAGGCCGATGGCCGGTGGGCCGTGATCGTGGGCGAGCAGGTGGCGCACCGCCGCGGCGCCGGCCGCGCACCGGCGCCGCGCCAGCGCGAGATCGTCCCCGCCGCCCCAGGCGATGCCCGTCAGGATGTTGAGGACAGTGTCGTGCAGCAGCCGTTGACGCTCCCGCCGGTCACGGTCGAGCGCGAGCACGAGCACCCTGGCCCGGTGGCCGAGCATCGCCGAGGTGAGGCGGTCGTCCGCCCGTCTGGTCGACTCGCGCAGGCGGCACACGGCGAGCGCGAACAGGACGGGCACGACCAGGGTGAAGGTGACCGCGGTGAACACCTGGGGCCGCCCGTCATGTCCGCCGACGACGACCGACACCACCAGAACGGTCTCGGCGGCGGCGAACGCGCGCGGCGGCAGCGCCCACGCCGCCGTCAGCCCGGCGTGGAAGACGGCGAGCATCACCCAGCTCCCGGTGTCACCGGCGGACGCCGGCGGCAGGCAGACCGAGCTCAGCGCCGCGGGGGCGGCCGCAGCCACGACGGTGCCGGCAGCGAGCGGCACGCCCACACCGTGGCGCAGGCTGACGACCACGAAGAGGACACCCCACGCGGAGGCCGCCACGACGACCGCCACCGCGGCGGCCTCGTGCGCGTACCAGGAGTTCCACACCGCGAGGTAGACCGGTGTCAGGACGAGGCCGGCCGACCGCAGCGCCGCGAGCGCCCGGACGGTCGACCGCTCCAACGCCGCGCTGGCCCGGGATGACGCCGCGCCGGCCAGGTCGTCGCGGTACCCGGGACGGCCGGTCGCGAACGGAACCGATGGCCACGGTGCCGACATCGACGTGGCCGGGGTAGCCGCGAGAGCCACGGGCGAGGCCCGGTTGCCCGACGGCAGCGGGCGTTCGTGGCCCCCGCCCCCGTCTGACGTCCCCATGACGCCACCCTGCCACGAAGCTCACCGGGCATCCCAGCAACCACCGAGTGGCCGAACGTCCCTGGGTATCGGCGCACCGGATGATGCCGCCGTGGAATCATCGCCGGGTGGCCACGCCGTCGCTCGTCCTGTGGGACATCGACCGGACTCTGCTCACCGTCGGCCCGCTCGGCCGGGAGATCCACGCCGCCGCCTTCGAGGCTGTTGTCGGCCGTCCGCTCGGCGAACGGGCGGACACGACCGGCCGCACCGAGCGCGCGATCCTCCGCGACACTCTGCGGCTCAACGGCGTCGCCGTGGACGAGGCGGTTCTCAGCGCCCTCTACACGGCGATGGGGCTGGCCGCGGAGCGGCTCGAGGCACGCATGCGACAGATCGGCGAGCCGATGCCCGGCGCTCGGGCGGCCGTCGCGAGCCTCGCCGACCACGCGGGCCTGCCGAGCGGGACCGTCGTGCAGTCAGTGGTGACCGGCAACCTCCGTTCCGTAGCGGCGGCGAAGCTCCGCGCCCTCGGCCTGACGGAGCACCTCGACCTCACCATCGGCGGCTACGGGGATGACGACGGCGACCGGGCCGTGCTTGTCCGGCAGGCGGTCAAACGGGCCGAGGCCGCCTACGACCTCACCTTCGAGCCGGCCCGCACCGTCGTCATCGGCGACACCCCGCACGACGTGAAGGGCGCCCGCGACGCCGGCGTCCGGGCCGTCGGCGTCGCCACCGGCGCCACCACCGCCGCCGCTCTGGCCGCCGTCGGCGCCGACGCCGTCCTGGCCGACCTGACCGACCTCGACGCCCTGCACAGCGCCGTCCTCGGCGTCGGCCCGGCGGAACGCCGCGCATGACCGTCGACGTCCACACCGTTGGTGTCCAGGTAGCGGCCGGTCTCAACGGGGTCCCGAGGTCCGTGCTTACGGCCTCGGGCCGGGTCGCACCCGGCTGTCAACTCCGTATCGTCTGGCCCCGGTAAGCTGGGTCAACCGCAAAAACTGGTCCACCGAGCGGTGTCGAGCCATAGCGGGCCGTCGAGGCATAACAGCGGGTGCACCACCCTGCACATCAGGTCCATGTCGGCTACCGGAAGCGGCCGAGGGAGAGAAGGTCGATCATGGTGGCCGAGTCGAGAAAAACACGGAATCGCGACCGGGCGACGCTGCGCGAAAAGCCCCAGCGCATTGCCGACGAGCTTCGACAGCTCATCGTCCAGGGCGATCTTTCGGAGGGAGAATCGCTCGGCCACGAGCCGGACCTGGTGGAACGCTTCGGGGTCTCCCGCCCATCCCTGCGCGAAGCACTGCGCATACTCGAGACCGAGGGGCTGATCTCGGTCAAACGCGGTGTCCTCGGCGGAATCGTCGCCCATCGGCCCGACCAGCGGATGACGGCGCGCACCGCGGCCCTCGTGCTCCAGGCCCGCAACGTGCCGCTCGCGGACGTCCACGCTGCCCGTAGCCTGCTCGAACCGGTCGCCGCACGGCTTGTCGCCACGTCCCGGGGTCGTCTCGCGGCGGCCAACGAACTACGGCGGCTCACCGCCGAGCAGCTCGAGGTGATCGACGACCCCGAGGCGTTCGGGAACGCCAACTCGCGTTTTCACGCCCGACTCGTCGAACTGGCCGGAAACCAGACCCTGGGCATTGTCGCGGAAATGCTCAACGAAATTGTCGGCCGAGCCGTCGCCGCGGTCAGCCAACCCGAGGACGGAAAAGACACCACGGACACCCGGCTACGTGGGCTGCGTTCCCAGGCCCGACTGGCAGCCCTAATCGAGGCGGGCGACGCCGCCGGCGCGGAAGAACACTGGAAAGAACACATGACGACGGTGGGAAAGGTGCTGCTTGCCCAGGGCGCCAAATCAGTCATCGACCTGATGCAACATCAGTACTGATATTCGTCCGCACGCAGCGGCTGGTTACCGGCCCAGCGGCCCTTCATCTTGTCCAGCAGCATCAGGATCGGCAGGCCGGACTCGCTGAACGCATGACCGTGACCGTGGTCTCCCCCACCGCCCGGCCACTGCCGTCGCCGAGATCGACACCTCGTGGGCGCGGCGTCTGTCAGCCGGACGGGTGCCGGCTCCGGGGCAGGCGGCAGGCCTGCGCAGCGATGATGTTGCGCTGGATCTCGCTGGTGCCCGCGTAGATCGCCGTGCCGAGCGAGAACCGCAGGGCGTGCTCGATGCGGCCGTCGGCGAGCGCCGTGGGGTCGAGCCGGCTACGCAGGGCGTCCGGCCCGACCAGCTCGGTCAGGTCCTCGGCGGCGTCAACCAGGGATTCGGTGCTGAACAGCTTCGACATGGGGCCCTCGGCCACCGGGACCTGCCCGGTGGCGCTCATCCAGGTGGTGCGCAGCTCCAGCAGCCGGGCGACCTCGAGCGCGGTCGCCCAGCGACCGAGCCGCGCCTGCACATCGGGCTCGTCCAGCCGCCCGCTGGCGCGTGCCCACTCCTCCACCGCCCCGAGCAGGCGGTCCAGGTGCGGGCTGAACGCGGCGGAGTGCTCGTCCTGGAGCGCGAGCATCAGCGCCCGCCACCCGCCGTCGACCTGGCCGATACGCCAGCGGTCCTCGACCGCCACCCCGCTGAGGAACACGATGTTCGTCCGCTCCCCGGAGAGGGTGTACACGGCCTGTACATCGATGCCGGGCTGGTCGAGCCGCACCAGGAACAAGGTGAGGCCGGCGTGCCTCGGGCCGTCGGGACGGGTGCGGGTGAGCAGGAAGATGTAGTCGGTGACGTGACCGTTGGTCGTGAACATCTTCTGGCCGTCCACGATCCAGCGGTCGCCGTCGCGGCGGGCCCGGGTACGCACACCGGCGACGTCGGAGCCCGCCTCGGGTTCGGTCATGCCCAGCGCGATGGTGAGCTCACCGCGCAGGAACCGCGGGAGGATCTCGGCCCTGAGCTCCGCCGAGCCGACCACCCGGATGACGTTGGCGACCATCTCCGTGGTGGCGACGGCGTAGATCGGCGCCTCCGCCCTCGTCAGCTCCTCCTCGAGGACGTGAACCTCGTAGGGGTTCAGCCGCCGGTGGCCGTCGTCACGCTCCCAGCCCGGACCGACCCAGCCGCGCTCGGCCAGCCGCCGGGCGAAGGTCGCGTCGTGTGACACGCCGCTGCGGTACACCCGCTCGTCGAGTTCGGGCGTCAGCTCCCGCGCGAGGAACTCCTGTACCTCGGTACGGAACGCCGACACGGATTCGTCCAGTTCGAAATCCACGCGCTCAGACCTCCGTGTCGCCGCCGTACCGGGCCCGGGCCGCCCGCCGATAGGCGTCCCGCGGCTCGCCCCACACACGCGCCCAGCCCCTCGCCCGCCGGTAGTACAGCTGGAGGTCGTACTCGAACATGAAGCCGTAGCCGCCGTGAAAGTGGACGGCGTCGTAGGTCACCTGCCGGGCGGTCTCCGCCGCGAAGGCGAAGGCCATCGCGGCCAGCTCGCGGGCGCGAGGCGATCCCCGCCCCGGCTCCGCGGCCGCCCTGACCGCCAGCAACCGGGCGCCGTCCAGGGCCGTCGCGCCGTTCGCCAACGGATGCGACACTGCCTGGTTGGCACCGATCGGCATGTCCCACGCCCGCCGCTCCCGCGCGTACTCGCAGGTGGCCCGGTGCGCCGCCGCGGCCACCCCGACGAGCCCGCCGGCGGTCAGCACCAGCCAGTCGTCGAGCGCGGCCTCGAAGGCGGCAACCGCCGCCGGGCCGCGCACGAGCTCGACCGCATCGGCGTCCAGGGTGACGTCCGCGAGCGGGGCGGAGGCGAGGTTGGCGACGGCGCGGCGCGTCCCGTCGCGCAGCGGCACGAGCAGCAGCCGCTCGCCGTCGAGGACGATGGTGTCGTCGGCGACCGCCGCCGCCGGCACGAGTGACGCCGTGCCGCCGTGCGCCGGGCGCACGGCCAGCGTCACCAGCCGCTCCCCGCGCAGGGCGGTCGTCAGCGCGGTACGCGCCGCGTCGGTGTCGACGTCGCTGGCGTCGACGGCGCCGGCCAGGCCGACGCCGGCCAGAACAGCGAGCAGCGAGGCTGCGGCCTGCGTCTCGACGACGGGCGCCGGCGCGACCGCGGCTCCGACCTGCTCGGCCACCAGGACGAGGTCGAGAAGCGCCGCTCCCCAGCCACCGTGCTCCTCCGGGACGGCCATCTCGACCACTCCGACGTCGCGCAGCACCGCCCAGAGCACCGGATCGAAGCCCACCGGCTCGGCGGCCCGCACCCGTTCCGGCGGGGCATGCTTCGCGAGCAGCTCGGCGAACGAGGCGACGAGCGCCCGCTGTTCCGCACTGAGCTTCAGGTCCATGGCTTCAGGTCCATGGCAGCACGATCCGCACAGTCAGAGGCTACCAAAACATATACATTTTTTCCAGGCGGTGCGATCCCGACTCGGCGACGGAGCAGGCCGGCCGCCACAGAAACCTGGTGAGCGGATGCCGTCCACCCAACCCTCTGCCACCGCATATATATATAGATCTATTGGCTTCGATGCGGTAACGTCGGCCGCCAGTCCACGACGTCAGCTTCCCTGGAGGACTGATGCCCGAGCACCGCATGCTGATCGACGGCAGCCTCGTCGAGGCCACGAGCGGCCGCGTCTTCGACAACGTCAACCCGGCCACCGAGGAGGTGCTCGGCACCACGGCCGACGGTTCCCCCGCCGACATGGCGCGGGCCGTCGCCGCGGCCCGCGCCGCGTTCGACCAGACCGCGTGGTCCCGTGACCACGCCGGCCGCCACGCCGCTCTGCTGCAACTGCAGGCGGCCCTTGAGCGCGAGGCCGAGGACCTGCGCGCCGAGCTCGTCGCCGAGGTCGGATGCCCCGTGATCACGACCTACGGGCCGCAGCTCGACGCCCCGCTGCGTGAGGCGTTGCGCTGGCCGGCGGAGATGATCGAGTCGTTCCCCTGGTCGCGCACGCTCCCCCCGAAGGACGCCTTCGGGTTCGGGTTCCCGTCCGCCCGCGAGGTCTGGAAGGAGCCCCTCGGCGTGGTCGGCGTGATCGTGCCGTGGAACTTCCCGTTCGAGATCGCGCTCAACAAGCTCGGGCCCGTCCTCGCCATGGGTAACACCTGCGTACTCAAGCCGGCGCCGGACACCCCCTGGAACGCCACCCGCATCGGCCGGCTGATCGCCGAGCACACCGACATCCCACCGGGCGTCGTGAACATCGTTCCGTCCTCCGACCACCTCGTCGGCGAGGTCCTGTCCACCTCCCCTCTCGTCGACATGGTCGCCTTCACCGTTCGACGGCGACCGGGCGCCGCGTCATGGCCGCGGCCGCCGGCACGGTGAAGCCCACCTTCCTCGAGCTGGGCGGCAAGTCGGTCAATCTCGTCCTCGCCGACGCCGACCTCGCCAAGGCCGTACCGCCCGCCGCGATGGTCTGCATGCACGGCGGTCAGGGCTGCGCGATGCCGACCCGGCTGCTGGTCCCGAACTCGCGCTACGACGAGGCGGTCGAACTGGCCCGGGCGGCGTTCGAGGACGTCCGGTACGGCGACCCGACCGATCCGTCCGTGCTGCAGGGTCCGCAGGTCTCGAAGCGGCAGCAGGAGCGGGTCCTGGGCTACATCGAGAAGGGCCGCCGGGAGGGTGCGCGCGTCGTGGTGGGCGGCGGCGTGCCGTCGGACCTCACCCGCGGGTACTTCGTGGAGCCGACGCTGTTCGCCGACGTCGAGCCCGGGATGACGATCGCGCAGGAGGAGATCTTCGGGCCGGTCCTCGTGGTGATCGGCTTCGAGGACGACGAGGACGCGATCCGCATCGCCAACGACTCCCCGTACGGGCTGTCCGGGGTGATCACGTCGGGTGGCCTGGACCGGGCCAAGGCGGTGGCACGCCGGATCCGCACCGGGACGCTCGGCATCAACGGCGGCCTGTGGTACGGCGCCGACGCCCCGTTCGGCGGCTACAAACAGTCCGGTGTCGGACGTCAGTGCGGCATCGAGGGCCTGGAGATCTTCACCGAGACCAAGACGGTGGCGTGGCCCGCCTGACCAACCTCGCCACCGGTCGCCCGGGCGGCGACTCGGCCAGGGCACCGGGGTGACCGCGCTGCCCGAGCGACCGCGCCGTCAGAGCGGCGCGGAGCCGAGGAGCTCGATCGCGTTGTCCCGCATGATCCTGCGCACCTCGGCCCCGCTGAAGCCGTCGAGCTCCTTGAGGAAGTCCAGGGGCTGCTCGAGCCCCTCGCCGTGCGGCCAGTCGGAGCCGAACAGCACGCGCTCGACCCCGATGAGCTCGGCCAGCACCGGCAGGTCCTCCTCGTAGTACGGGGTCACCCAGACACTGCGGCGGATCGCCTCGAGGGGCTCCTCCGGGAAGTCCCACGGCGTCTGGTTCGCCTGCTTCCGCAACCGCCTGACCAGCAGCGACACCCAGTCAGAGCCGTTCTCGACACTCGCGACGCGCAGGGTCGGATGGCGGTGGAGGACCCCGTCGACGACCAGGGAGGCGACGGTGTCGTGGATGGCCCGGTCGGAGACGAGGATCTTGCTCAGCGTGTTGACCCTGCCGTAGCCCTCGAAGTTGGCGGACCCTCCCCACATGGCGGTGAAGGCGTTGTAGCCGCTGTCCCCGAGATGGAAGGCCACCGGGATCGAGGCCTCCGCCAGCCTGGCCCAGACCGGGTCGTGCGCGCGGTCACCCAGCGACCGCGACGTGCCGTGCCGGCCCGGCACCGGCGCGGGCCGGATGTGCACGATGCGGGCGCCACGTTCGACGAGGCTGTCAAGCTCGGCCAGCGCCGCCTCCGGATCGGCCAGCGAAAGCATGGGCGCCGACACGAGACGGCCGCGGTGGACGAAGCCCCAGTCCTCCTCGAGCCACCGGTTGAACGCCGACAGGCTCGCCATCGTCGCGTCCACGTCGTGCTTCAGCGCCTCCTCGACGCCGCAGCCCAGGGTCGGGAACAGCAGGACGGCGTCGAGGCCCTGGCTCTCCGCCACCGCGACGCGCTCATCACGGCCCTGGTACTCCCCCTTGAGCGGCTCGACCCGCATCAGCGTTCTCGGGTCGACCCCCTCGGGCACCTGGCCACGGAACAGCGGGTCGAGGCAGCCGGGCACGACGATCGGGTTGAACGTCGGGTTCGGGATGAACCGATTGACCCGCCCACCGATGAGGATGTGCGTCCGCCTACCTTCGGTGACGACCCGGACGCCCCGGGTCTTGAACCGGGGGTCGAGGTGCCGGGTGAACGCGTCGATCGACTCGTAGTAGTGGTTGTCGGCGTCGATCGCTCCGAAGTCGAGCTCCATCGCGCGTCCTCTCCGTTTCGGCCCCCGCGGACTCCTCGGTCACCCGGAGTCTAGGCGATAATATCTAAACTTTTCCAGTCGCATTCGGAGGCATCCGGTTCGCCACGGCGACCCGCGCCACCATCGCCGGAACTCCGCCGGCCACGCACAGCCGGACGGTGCCCGCCATCCACCGGCCCCACCGCGATCCGGTCCGCGCCGATCCGGCCACCCCATTGCGTTCACGTTAACCTCTAGATATCTTGCGTACCCGCGGCCAGGTAACGGGCCTTGGCGGCAATCGCGGACACGACTCATCCGGTCGTCCGGGCGAGAGCGACGACGCGGACTCCCGCACACCGACGGCCCCGGCGCGGCCGTCGCGGTCGGCGCCCCGGCCAGGGTCAGATCCACAACGGGACCGGGAGGTGGCTGTGCTTCGAGTGATCCAGTGGGGGACGGGAAACGTGGGCCGGCACGCGGTCGCGGCCCTCTGCCGGCATCCCGAGCTCAAGCTGGTGGGCGCGCTGGTCTACAGCGACGCGAAGGCCGGCCGGGACGTCGGCGAGATCTGCGGCGTCGGCGACCTCGGGGTGCCGGCGACCCGGGACCGGGACGAGATCGTCGCCCTCGACGCCGACTGCGTCCTGTACATGGCACAGGGCGAGATGAACCCGGCCGGAGCCCTCGACGACATCTGCCGGCTGCTCGCGGCGGGCAAGAACGTGGTGTCGACGGCGGTGACGGCGCACATCTACCCGCGCAGCGCGGGCCGCCGCGTCGTCGAACGGCTCGAGGCCGCCTGCGCCGAGGGCGGGACGTCCTTCCACGGCACCGGCATCGAACCCGGCTGGGCAGCCGAGGTGCTGCCCCTCACCATGTCCCCGCTGTTCCGGCGGATCGACTCCCTGCTCGTCCAGGAGCTGCTCGACTACTCCACCTACGACAGCGCCGACATGCTCTTCGACATTATGGGCTTCGGGCGGGCACCCGGCGCCGCCGTACCGATGTCCGACCCGGTGTTGGCCGGAGGCGTCTTCCGGGCACCGATCATGATGGTCGCCGACGGCCTCGGGGCCACTATCGACGACCTCGTCTACGACCGGGCGGTGGCCGTCACCGACACGGCGTTCGACATCAGTGCCGGTCGCATCGAGGCCGGAACCGTCTCGGCGCAGCGGTTCTCCTGCACCGCCGTCATCGGGGGCCGCCGGGCGCTGACCATCGAGCACGTCACCCGCGTCGGACACGGGCAGGCACCGGACTGGCCCACCGGCCGGGGCTGGCGGGTCACCGTCGAGGGCCAGCCGTCGATGGTGCTCGAGTCCAGGATCGCCGTCCACGGCGAGGACGAGAACGACCAGGGCTGTCTCGGCACGGCGATGCACGCCGTGCACGCGATCGGGCCGGTCTGCCGGGCGGAGCCCGGGATACGCACCTTCCTCGACCTCCCGATCATCAACGGCCGGCATGTGTTCGGGGCGGGCCTCGCCGCGGGCGGCCCACCGCGATGAGCAGCCCCGCCAGGACGGACGAAGGCCGGGAGCCGGCCCGGTAGGTGGAGTCAACCGAAGGGCAGGACGACCGTCCTGGTCTCGGTGTAGGCCTCGACGCCCTCGGGGCCCATCTCCCGGCCGATCCCGGACTGCTTGAACCCGCCGAACGGGCTGCGCGGCTCGACGATCGCGATCGAGTTGACCGCGCAGGTGCCGGTCCGGATCCGGCTGGCCAGCGCGACGCCGCGGGCGGTGTCGGCGGTCCACACCGAGCCCGACAGACCGTACTCGGAGTCGTTGGCGATCGCCGCCGCCTCGTCCTCGCCCTCGTACCGGATCACCGTCACCACCGGCCCGAAGATCTCCTCCCGGGCGATCCGGCTGGCGTTGTCGACGTCGGCGAACAGCGTCGGCTCGACGTAGAAGCCGGGGTCGAGGCCGGCGGGGCGGCCGCCGCCGACCACCAGCCGGGCGTCACCGGCCCGGCCGTCGGCGATGTAGCCCTCGACCCGGTCCCGCTGGCGGGCGGAGACGACCGGGCCGACGTCGGTGCCGGGGTCGCGCGGGTCACCGACGACCAGCGCCCGCACGTGGTCGGCGAGCGCGTCGACGACCTCGTCGTAGCGCGCGGCCGGGGCCAGCACGCGGCTCTGCGCGGCGCAGACCTGACCGTTGTTCTGCAGCGCGGAGTCGAGCAGCTGTGGGACGACGGTCGCCAGGTCGGCGTCGTCGAGAATGATGCCGGCCGACTTGCCGCCGAGCTCCAGCGTGCACCGCTTCACGAGCTCCCCGCAGGTGGCCCCGACCGTCCGGCCGGCCGCGCTGCTCCCCGTGAACGACACCTTGTCGACACCCGGGTGGGCGACCAGGTACCGACCGAGGTCGGCACCGCCGGGCAGCACGCTCACCACACCCGCCGGGATGCCGGCGTCGAGGAGCACCTCGGCGAGCAGGAACGAGCTCAGCGGCGCCTCCGGGGCCGGCTTCAGGATGATCGGGGCGCCGGCCGCCAGCGCCGCGCCGAGCTTCATGCACGAGATGAAGATCGGTACGTTCCACGGCACGATCCCGGCCGCCACCCCGACCGGCACCTTCTGCACCAGGCAGGGCCCCATCACGCCGGCCCGCTCCTCGGTGAAGGCGAACCGCTCGGCGACGTCCGCGAAGCCGTCCAGGATGAGCGCGGGGCTGATGGCCTGGCCGAAGATCGAGAACTTCGCCGGCGCGCCCATCTCGTCGGTGACCAGCCCGGCCAGCTCCTCGGCCCGGGCCTGCAGCCCGCCGGACACCTTGCGGATCAGGCCGGCGCGTTCGCCGCCGGTGGTCGCCGCCCAGTCGCCATCCGCCAGGACGGCCCGTGCCGCGGTGACGGCCGCGTCGACGTCAGCCTGGCCGGCCTCCGGGACGGTGGCCACGAGGCGCTGGTCGTGCGGCGAGCGGACCTCGATCAGGCCGGGCGAGGCGGGCTCGCGCCAGCGGCCGCCGACGAGCAGCCGGTCGCGTTCGATCACAGTGGTCACGCGGTAACCTCCGGGGGTAACAGGCGCCGCGCGACCTTGCCGGTCAGCAGGCGCGGCAGCTCGGCCAGGAACACGACCGAGCGGGGACACTTGTAGTGGGCGACGCGGTCCCGGGCGAACGCGATGAGCTCCGCCTCGAGCACAGCGGTGTCGGCGGGGGGCTCCGCCGGCTGGACGACCGCGCGCACCGACTCGCCCATCTCGGCGTCCGGCACGCCGATCACGACGACATCCGTGACGGCGGGGTGGAGGATCAGCACGTCCTCGACCTCGCGTGGGTAGATGTTCACGCCACCCGAGATGATCATGTTCGACACCCGGTCGGCGAGGTAGAGGTAGCCGTCCTCGTCCACCCAGCCGACCTCGCCGAAGGTGCCCCACCCGCGTTCGTCGAACGCGCCGGCCGTCCGCTCCGGGTCACCGTGGTACGCGAACGGCCGAGCCACCTCGAAGTACACCCGGCCCTCGGTGCGCGGCGGCACCTCGTTGCCGTCCCCGTCGACGATGTGCACCGGGGCCAGCAGCGACCTGCCGACCGAGCCCGGGTGGGCGAGCCACTCCTCGGGACCGATGGCGCAGAACCCGACTCCCTCGCTGCCGGAGTAGTACTCGTACACGACCGGCCCGAGCCAGTCCAGGACGGCCCGCTTGACCTCGGGCGGGCAGGGCGCCGCGGCGTGCACGAGCGTCCGCAGGCTGGACAGGTCGAACCGGGCCCGGTCCGCCGCGGGCAGCTTCAGCAGCCGGACGAGGTGCGTCGGTACCACCTGACTCAAGGTCACCCGGTGCCGCTCGACGAGCCGGAGGAACTCGAGCGCGTCGAACCGCTCGGTGGCGATGACCGTGCCGCCGATCCGGTGGACCGCGGTCGCCCAGGCCAGCGGCGCGGCATGGTAGAGCGGCGCCGGGCTCAGGTAACGCGTCGACTCGTCGGCGCCGTACAGGAACCTGACCATCCCGGTGAACTGGTCGCCCGCGCCGACCGGGCCACCGACACTCGCCGGTGTGATCCCCTTGGGCCGGCCGGTGGTGCCCGACGAGTAGAACATCCAGTTGCCCTCGCACTCGTCGTCGACCGGCGACGCCGGTTGGGCGCCGGTGACCTCCTCGTACGAGTCGAACCCTTCGACCGGCCCGCCGACGGCGAGCCGCACCTTCAGCGCCGGGGCGTCGATCCCGGCGGCCACGTCGGCCCGGGGCGCGGACACGACCAGCGCGGCGGCACCGCAGTCGGAGACGATGTACCCGGCCTCGGCGGCCGACAGATGCCAGTTGATCGGAGTCACCAGGAGGCCGGCGCGCAGTGCCGCCCAGACCACCTCGAAGTACTCCGTCCGGTTCTCCATCAGTACGGCGAGGTGGCTGCCGACGCCGAGCCCGGACGACCTCAGCGCCTGCGCCACCTGGTTGGATCGCCGCTCCAGCTCCCCGTACGACAACACCCGATCGCCGATGATCACAGCTGGCCGGTCCGGCGCGGACGCCGCGAACCGCTTCGGATGCTCGATGTCCATGCACACTCCTCCGGTGCGGACTCCCTCAGCGCGGACCGCCTCGGTCCGGGCCACCTCGGTGCGGACTCGCCCGCGCCGCTGCCGTCGACGGATCAGGCCTGCCCGGACGGGAGCAGGACCGGCTTGACGACCTTGCCCGACCGCGAGGCCTCCTCCGCGGTGTTGATCGCCTCGAGCGGGTAGGTCTCGATCAGCCGGTCGAACGGGAAGCGGCCCGCCCGCCACAGTTCGATGAGCCGCGGGATCACGATCTGCGGGTCGGCGCCGCCCTCGAGGATGCTCGACACCGTTTTGCCGAGGAGCGCCACCGGGCCGAAGGTGATCGGCTCGGTCTGGATGCCCACCAGCCCGCAGTGCCCGCCCATCCGCAGCGCGCCGACGGCGGTCGCGATGACCGCGACGTTTCCGGTGGTGTCGAAGCCGAACCGGGCCCCGCCCCCCGTCAGTTCCTGGATCCGGGGGATGAGATCCGTGCCGGCGCCGTCCAGCACATGGGTGGCACCGAGCTCGGTGGCGAGCTCCAGCCGGTGCCGGTGGAGGTCGACCGCGATGATCGGGCCCGCGCCGGCCACCCGCGCCGCCATGATCGCCGCGAGGCCCACCGCGCCGGCGCCGAACACGGCGATGCTGTCCCCCTCCCCCACGTTCAGGTCGACGAGCACGGAACCGGCGCCGGCGAGGATGCCGCAGCCCAGCGGGCCCAGCTTCGCCAGCGGCAGGTCCCGGTCCACCACGACGACGCCGCGCTCCGCGGCGACGCAGTGGGTCGCGAACGAGGACTGGCCGAACCAGCGCGAGGCGATCTCGCCCCCGTCGGCGTCGCGGACACCGGTGGTGCCGTCGAGGCGGCGGCCGAAGAAATTGCGGAACAGGAACAGATCGCAGTAGGGCGGGGCGCCCCGGCGGCAGCTCGGGCACTCGCCGCAGGAGTCGAACGAAAGCACCACGTGGTCACCGACCGACACCCGCGCCACGCCCTCGCCGACAGCCTCGACCACGCCGGCGCCCTCGTGCCCGGTGATGATCGGCGGCGGCGCCGGCGCCCCGTCCTGGCGCGGCACGACGTCGGTATGGCACATGCCGGCGCTCACCACGCGGACCAGCACCTCGCCGGGTCCGGGCGGATCGAGCTCGACCTCCTCGAGCACGTAGGGCCCGTCCGCCTGCCGGAGCACCGCCGCAGTCGCCTTCATCCCGCGCTCTCCCAGTTCCAGTCGTCCGCTCGTCGGCCTGCCGGCGCGTCTCCGGCACGCGGGCCGTTCACCCGGAACCCTAAGTCATAGATCTAGATGTTTCAATATCACCAGAAGTAGGAAGATGCGGCGGCCGCCGGCGCGGACGCACCACCGGACGCTCCCGGCCTGTCCGCGCCCACAGCCCGTCCGGCCGCCGGGGACGCCCGCGGCGCGACGGGGACGCCCGCGGCGCGACGGGGAGACCGCCGCACCAGGCGGCCCGCGGCGGCCCGCGCCCGCGACTCCCCGGTCCGGATTACATGTAGACCTTTTACCGCCTGCGGGCGTAGGCTGCGCCCACTGGACACCCAGCGGCCCCACCGCCCGTCAGCCCCGCGGTGCAGCACCGCCACGGCGACGGCGCCGACCTCGGGCACCGCCCCAGGAGGACGATGTTCACCCAGACCGCGGACCAGGATCTGCTCGGGAACACGACGGCGCAGTACCTGGAGGCGAGATACCCCCCGTCCCGCGTGCGCGAGCTGGCGCGGCAGGACGAGACATTCGACGGCACCCTGTGGAAGCAGGGTGCCGAGTTCGGCTGGACGACGCCACTGGTCCCGGAGCACGCCGGCGGTGGTTCCGTCAGCGGGAACGGGCTGGCCGACCTGCTGGCGGTCACCTTCCAGTTCGGCCGGCACGCCGCGCCGGGGCCACTGATCGGGACGAACGTCGTCGCGGCGGCGCTGGGCCGGTGGGGCTCGGCGGAGCTGCACGCCGGCCCGCTGGCGAAGCTGCTCGACGGAGGCGCCACCGCCGCCTGGGGGCACTCGCCGCGGACCGGAGGGCGCGCGGGCGCGCAGGTTCGGTCCGCCCGCTCGGGCGACCGGGTCGTCCTGGACGGCACGGTCCCCTGCATCGAGCGGGGAGGTCCGAACGGCTACCTCCTCGTCGCCGCCACCGGTCCGGACAACGCCACCGGCGACGGCGCGCGGTCGCACTTCCTCGTCCCGCTCGGCGCTCCCGGCGTGGAGACGACCCCGCTCGACAGCATCGACCTGACCCGCCGCTACCAGGCGGTGACGCTGCGGGCGGTGACCGTGCCGGTGACCGCCCGGGTCGGCGAGCCGGGCACCGCCGACGCCCACGACGCCGCGCTGCTCGACATCAGCGCCGTGCTGCAGGCCGGTGAGATCGTCGGGGCGACGCACCGCGCGTTCGAGCTGACCCTGCGATGGACCAACGACCGCTACTCCTTCGGCCGGCCGCTGGGGTCGTACCAGGAGATCAAGCACCGGATGGCCGACCTGCGCACCCAGCTGGAGGCGAGCGCGGCGGTCACCGAGAAGGCGGCGCGCCTGGTCGGCACCGGCCGTGCCGACGCCCGCACGTGGGCCAGCACGGCCAAGGCCTACGTCGGGCGGGTCGGCCCCGAGGCGATCCAGGACTGCGTCCAGCTGCACGGCGGGATCGGCGTCACCTACGAACACGACCTGCACCTTTACCTGCGCCGAGCTCTGGTCGACGCTCAGCTGTTCGGCACGCCGGCCTACTTCACCGAACGGCTCGTGCGCCTCGTCGAGGCCGCCGTGGCAGACGGAGGACGAGCGTAATGATCACAGTCGAGGAGTTCACCGCGCGCGCCCGAAGCTGGCTCGCCGAGAACATGCCACCCGCCGATCCGGACACCACCGAATTCTTCCTGACGGCGACCCAGCGCCCCGAGGCCGAGGAGCTGGCCCGCGTCGCCACCTGCCGCGAGTTGCAGCGCCGGCTGTTCGACGGCGGGTTCGCCGGCATCTGCGTGCCGGCGGAGTACGGCGGGCAGGGGCTGACACCGATGCACCAGGCCGCCTTCAACCGGGAGATCCGCGGCTACGACTACCCGGCGGAGATCCAGGCGTCGACGTTCATCCCGTGCATGGCCGTGTTGCTGGAGTTCGGCACCCACGAACAGAAGCTGCGCCACATCCCGGCGATGCTGCGCGGCGAGGAGATCTGGGTCCAGCTCCTGTCGGAGCCGGGGGGCGGGTCCGACGCCGCCGGCGCGGTCACCACCGCGACCCGCGACGGCGACCGGTGGATCCTCAACGGATCGAAGATCTGGACCACCTCCGCCTGGTACGGCGACTGGGCGCTGTGCCTGGCCCGCACGAACTGGGACGTCGGGAAACACATCGGGCTGACCGTGTTCAGCCTGCCGGTCAGCGCCCCGGGCGTCGACACCCACCGGATCGAGCTGGTCAACGGCTCGAAGGAGTTCTGCCAGGAGTACCTGACCGACGTCGTCGTACCCGACCACGACCGCGTCGGCGACGTCGACGCCGGCTGGGGCGTCGTCACCCGCTGGCTCCACCACGAGCGGACCATCTCCGGGGGCTCGCCCTACGTCACCGGCAGCGGCAACCGCCCGAACGACGGCCCCTACGAGCCCCGGATGATGCTCGAGACCGCCCGGCGCCTCGGCACGATCGACGACAGCCGCACCCGGGACCTCATCGGCGAGGGGCAGACACTCGCCCTCGTCACCAGGGCCCTCGTCGAGTCGGTCACCCGCAAGATGGCCACCGGCGCCCTGCCGCACCACGCCGCCGCCATGTGCCGGTTGTTCAGCGGCACCGCGACCAGCCGCCGCGCGGCGATAGCGACGGAGCTGTGCGGTGACACCGGGGTGGTCTGGGCACCACACGACGAGACCTCCGCCCAGGTCGCGCGCGGCTACCTGGCCCGCCAGGCGGCCTGTATCGGCGGCGGCACGACCGAGATGGCCCGCAATGTGATCAGCGAACGGCTGCTCGGCATGCCCCGCGAGCACCGCGCCGACACCGGCCCCTTCCGGGACGTCCCGCGCGGGCCACAGGCGAGCGGCGGACGGAGCAGTACCTGATCCAGCTGTGGCCTGCCTGCGTCCTCCACGAGTTCACCTGGGGGTGCCGCAACCGAGAGACCGGTTCGTCGAGGGCCACGTCCCCGTGGCGGGCAACGGTCCCGACACCGACTCCTGGAGCCACATCGAGAAGCACGGCAGCCAGGGCGGCATCATCCTCACCCATCCCGAGTCCGGGCTGCTACAAGGCGCCGAGGGCTAACTACGACGCATAGCCTGCCGCCGGGGCCTCGACGCGGACTTCACGCAACGACTCCAGGCAGCTCTCGACGCATGGGACGCCTACTCCCCTGCCTGACCCGGTAGAGGCGTGACCTTGTAGCTCGTCGCGGTCACGTACTCGTCCGCCGGCGTCGCAGAACCGGACCGCTTCACTGGCCCGGCCGGAGTGGTGCCGCGGCTGCCGTCTGCGGGCCGGTGTGCGGCACCAGCCAACGTGGGTCGACCTGTGCCCGTCCGGGCTCGGGCATCATGTCCGCGGCCCTGCTCGCGATGGCCTCGACCAGCCGGATCGCCTGAAGGACAGACAGATTCAGAACGATCTCGGCGCCGGCGTCCGCCTGCAACCGCACCGATACGTCCGCCATCGTCACATGCCCTTCGTCGCGAATCTGATCGCCCCCTGTACCGAGGGGGTCATGCTGACGCTACGTGGGAAGCCCCCGATGACGTCGGGAAAGGTGGCCAGCGGCACTACCGCGGTCGTGGGACAGGCCGGCACGACGAGCCCACTGACACCGGCAGCAGTATGCCTCTCACGCGCCGAAGTCACCGCCACAGGACTGGGCCTCAACCATCCGTCGTCGGTCACCGCCAGCCGGCCGGTGCTCGCCGTCGAGCACCTGGACCACGGAGCGTCCGGGCGGCTGCCGAACTGCGCTCGCTGGCGATATGGCGGGTAGTGGCACCGGGGCAGGGAGGTAGCGGCCGCTACCCCTGTCCGCTACCCACCGTGGGCGGTCCATGCCGGGTGGAGGCGTCGGGGTAGCAGGAACGGCACTGGCGGCTATGCCGGTCGATCCGGGCCCAGTGCG
Source organism: Parafrankia sp. Ea1.12 (assembly GCF_900465275.1). Lineage (NCBI taxonomy): Bacteria > Bacillati > Actinomycetota > Actinomycetes > Frankiales > Frankiaceae > Parafrankia > Parafrankia sp. Ea1.12. The sequence continues at coordinate 82,005 of NZ_UBIZ01000206.1, forward strand.
GGCCGGGCTGGGGCGAGCGTCCAAATCGCGACGTCCCACCCCAGGAACTGTCGGCCCCATGTGCGACGCTGAGTTCGTGGTCGTCGTTTTCGAGGGTGAGCTGTGGATTTGGGAGACCCGGCGCGCTGACAGCTGGACGTTCGTCAGCTTGCCCCCCGAGGCATCCGAAGAGATTCGCGACCGGACTGGCGGACAGCGCCGTGGCTTCGGGTCGCTGCGGGTGCGGGTCACGGTCGGCGGCAGCACGTGGACGACCTCGATCTTTCCCGACAGCGGGCGTGGCAGCTATGCGTTGCCCATCAAGCGCGCTGTTCGCGAGGCTGAGGCCCTGGACGCGGGTGGCATCGCGGCCGTGACCGTTGAACTCATCGATCTTTGATCGTCCCCGGCAGGGGCCGCACCTTGGACGGATCATGAATGCGGGTATGCGCCACGCGCCCCCGGATTCATGATCCAGTGGATGCACCCGCGCGTCGCGGAACCCCTGGACGAGCTTGTCGGCCCGGAACCGGGCGAGCACCGCCGGGTCCCAGCCGTTGACCCGCACCAGGATGTCGCCGGAGCCGAGCAGGTAGGTGGCCAGCCGGCCCACGGCCCGGCGCTCCGGTGTTCCGGCGCGATGTGGTCGCCGACGGTGACGAGGACCGACCAGATCCGGATGCCGTGCGGGTCCCGGACGGCTGTCCCGCAGCGGCCCGGCCATGTCCTTGAGCTGGGCGCCGGTGACCGGGCTGAGCCCGACCCAGGTCCAGAACTGGTCGAAGCCGAACTCGGTGAGCTGGTCGGTCGTCATGGGGATGGTCTCCCTACCGGCCCGGCTTGCGCTCCGCGAAGAAGAAGGACTGGGCGTTGTCGTGGAGCCAGGCCTGGCGGACCTCGTCGGTCAGGTCGAGGTTGGCGACCTCTCCGGTGCACCGGGACATGGACAGGACCGGGTGGTCCGAGGCGAAGATGATCCGGTCGCGGCCCCGGGTCGACAGGTAGTGCAGCAGCGACGCCGGCAGCCGCCTGGGAGACCACGCCGACGTCATCAGCCGCAGATTGCGATATTTGATCATCATTCGGATCGCGGTGTCCCACCACGGATCAGCCCCGTGGATCATGCACAGCCGCAGCTCCGGGAACCGGATACAGACCCGGTCGAGATGTATCGGGTTCTGCGGCTCCGCGGGGATCGGCGGCCCCGGGATACCCGTGTTGACGCACAACGGCAGGTCGAGCTCGCAGCACTTGGTGTAGAGCGGGTAGTAGACCGCGTCGCTGGGCGGGTACATCCCGTCCCCCCAGAAGCTCGGCCCGACCGTGGCGTACACGACCGGGTAGTCCCGGACGAACGACTCCAGCGCGCGCAGCGCGCTCATCGGACGCAGCAGGTTGAAACCGCCGATCCCGAGCGCGAAACGGTCCGGACGCTCCTCGGCGTAGCGCCGCGCCCGGTCGTCCTTCCGCCCCGCCTTGGAGATCAGGATCGCCCGCTCGACACCGGCCGCGTCCATCGCGTCGACCAGCTCGGGAAGCTCCGGGCTGCGCAGGAAGTCCGCCCCGCCCTTGAAGTAGTCCTCCTTCACCCGGATCATCCAGTCCGGCGGCGCGCTGTCCCCCATGTCCACGTTGACCAGGCAGTCGATGGCCTTCACCTTGACCTCACCTTCCGGGAACCCGCGGTGCCCTCCTCGACGAGGAGGCGGCGGAGCGCGTCGATGTCGACCTTTCCGCTGGCCAGCCGCGGCACCCGGTGGGGGGCGCGGACGATCAGCCAGCGGGTCGGGATCTTGAAGCTGCTCAGGTTGGCCCGGGCCTGCTCGGCCAGCTCGTCCGGGTCGTCGAGTGAGCTGGCGACGACCACCGCCGCGACCTCCCGCGCCCCCACGGCCCCGGCGGCGCCCGCGGCTCCCGGTCCGGTGGAGACGTCCGTGACTTGGGCGGCAGTGACGTCGGTGACGTAGGCGTCGGTGACGCCGGGCAGCGCACGCAGCGCCGCCTCGACCTCCATCGGGTAGACCGTCGCGCCCCGGACCTTGAACATGTCGTCGAGGCGGCCTCTATACCAGAGGTAGCCGTCGGTGTCGAGCAGGCCGCGGTCCGCGGTGGGGTAGAACCCGTCGGCGTCGAACACGTCCGCGCGGTGCCGGCCGGCGATGCCGCGCATGACGTTCGGCCCACGCAGCCGGATCTCGCCCTCGGTACCGGGCGGGAGGACGGTTCCGGTCTCCGGGTCGGCGATCCGCACCTCGACACCGGTGAACGGCCGGCCACAGCTGCCGTGCTTGCCGGCGGGCAGGTCGGTGTCGAGCCGGGAACCGCAGTACGGCCCGAAGGTCTCGGTCATCCCGAACAGGTTCGCCCGGGCGCCCGGCCCCGGCCGCGCCGCCGGTGGCAGCACCGCGCCGAGGCTCGCGGGCCGCAGCGTCGACAGGTCGGTGGTGGCGAACGCCGGATGCGCGGCGAGCCGTGCTGCCTGGTCGGGCCAGCCGCGGAACAGCGTCACCCGTTCGCGCTCCAGGAACCGCAGCGTGCGGGCCGGTTCCGGCACGGCCTCGGTGAGCAGGGTGGCGCCGGCGACGAGCGCCGAGAGCAGTCCGCCGCCGAACCCACCGGTCCAGAAGAACGGCATCGGGATGTAGAGCCGTTCGCCCCGCCCGATGCGGCGGCTGTCCAGGCTGGACGCGACGGCCCGCAGCCCGTTGCCATGGGTGTGGAGCACCCCCTTCGGGGTGTCGCGGCTGCCCGAGGTGAACAGCACGGCCAGGTCGTCGGCCGGGCGGACGGCCCGGCCGAGCGCCTCGACGAGCGCCTCGACGAGCGGCGCCGGTGCGGCGCCGGCGGGCAGCTCGTCCGAGGTCCACTCGTCCGAGGTCCAGATCCGGCGCAGTGACGGGAGATCCGGGTGCGGGCGGCCGCGCCGGGCATGCTCGGTCAGCCCGGGCGCCGCCGACGCCAGTTCGTCGAGGTGGTCGCGGCCGCGCAGCCGCGGCACCACGACCAGCTGGGTGACGGCGGCGGCGCGAAGCTGGGCGAGCAGCTCCGGCGGCCGCAGCAGGGTGCTCAGCGGGACGAGCACGGCACCGACGCGCATCACCGCCAGCGCGGCGGTCGCCCACCCGATGCCGTTCGGCATCACCAGCCCGACCCTGCTGCCTTTGGTGACGCCGGCGCCGACCAGCCGCCCGGCCAGGGTCCGGCTCGCGTCGTCGAGCTCGGCGAAGGTGATCTCCTCGTCGTCGCTGACGAACGCCTGGACCGCGCCGTCGAGGCGCCGCCGGGTCGCGAGCAGCGCCGGGATGGTCAGCTGGCCCGGCAGCACCGGCGCATGGGGCAGCACCGCCTCCTCAGGCGTCGCTTCGGGCAGCACCGCCTCTTCAGACAGCGCGGGGTCGGGCAGGGAGTCATCCGGCGGCACGGAGCAGCTCCTTGAGCGCGGTCATGTCGATCTTGCCGCTGGACATCGTCGGCACCTCGTCGTCGGCGATCGGCACGATGCGCCGGGGGACCTTGTACGCGGAGAGGCGTTCGGTCAGCCGGCGGCGCAGCCCGTCGGGGTCGACGGTCCGCCCGGGGGGCACCCGGACCGCCGCGGCGACGATCTCGCCGCGGGCCGCGTCCGGCAGGCCGACGACGTGCGCGGTCAGCGCGGCGACGTCCCGGATGGCGGCCTCGACCTCGAGCGGCGAGACGTTGGCGCCGGCCGTCTTGATGACGTCGCCACCCCGGCCCTTGAAGTAGAAGAACCCCTCGTCGTCGACGACGAACAGGTCACCGGAGTGGTACCAGCCGTCGGCGTCGAACGCCTCGTGGCGTTCCCGCCCGTAGTAGCCCTCCATCAGGAACGGGCCCCGCAGCCACAGCTCCCCCACCTCGCCCGCGCCGAGCACCCGCCCGTCCTCGGGATCGACGATCCGGGCCTCGAAACCCGGCGCCGGACGTCCGAACGAGCCGCGCCGGTGTTCGGGCTGGTCGCCCTCGTCCTCGCTGACCAGGCACACACTGCCGGTCTCGGTCATGCCGAGCATCTGGTGGCGCAGCTGCGGGTCGGCCGGCCGGACGTCGCTCGGCATGAGCGCGTACAGGTTCCCGCGCCGGATCGAGGAGAGGTCACGGCGGGCGAACGTCGGGTCGGCGGGCAGGCGCGCCACCGACTGCGCGTAGCCGTTGACCATCGTCGGGCGCTCGCGCTCGAGCACGTCGAGCACACCGGCGGCGCTCGGCGCGTTGGAGCACACCAGCCGGCCGCCGGCGAGCAGCGTGCCGAGCAGCGCGTAGGCGAACCCCCCGATCCAGAAGAACGGCGAGTTCGAGAACAGCACGTCGTCGGCGGTGTAGCGGCGGATCTCGTTCAGGTTCGCGAGGTGGCGGATCAGCGCGCCATGGGTGTGGATCACACCCTTCGGCACACTCGTCGACCCCGACGTATGCACGATCACGAGCCGGTCACTCGCGTGCACCGCGTCCTCGGCCGCGCGGGCGACGTCCTCGCCCACCTCGGTGCCCCGGGTCAGCAGGGCGTGCACCTCCCAGGCGGGACCGGCACCGCCCCCACCGTCGGTTGCCATCCCGGGCTCGGCATCCGCCGTCGAGCCGACGAAGACGTGCCGAAGCACCGGCATGGACGGGGCGAGCAGGGGTGGTGCCGCGGCCTCACCGAACTCGGGGACGGCGTCCCGCAGCGCCGCGACGTAGTCGTGGGAGCGGTGGGAACGCGCGCTCAGCAGCACCCCGACGTCGGCGTTGCGCAGCAGGGTCCGCAGCTCGGCGCCGGTGGAGAAGGTGCTCAGCGGCACGCTCACCGCGCCGATCCGCGCGACGGCGAGCCAGCCGACGACGAACTCGCTCCCGTTCGGGTACAGGAGCCCGATGTGCGTGCCGCGGCCGGCACCCACCGCCAGCAGGCCGCGGGCGAGCGACCTTGACCGCCGGTCGGCGTCGGCGTAGGTGAGCACGTCCTCGTCGCAGGCGAGCAGGACCCGCGGGCCGTACCGGTCGGCCTGCCGGCGCAGCAGCGCCGGGACGGTCAGCGGCGTCCCGTCCCCGGCGTCGACGGTCGTGGCGATCATGACTGCGCCCTCCGCGGTGAGACGTCCGGCAGCCGGGCCCGGTCGCCCTTGACCGCGTCCAGCTCCGCCTCGCACAGCACGACGTCACCAGCGGGGTCACCGGCGGGGTCACCGGCCAGCAGCCGGCCGGTGGTCCTGATCCGCGGCCCGTCGGCCGACCGGGCCAGCACGAAGCGCAGATCGGTGCGCAGCGGGACGGGCCGCCGGTAGCGCAGCGCGAGCCCCGCCGTCTTCCCGGCCAGGCCGAGGTCGCAGTTGTGGTGCTGGATCACCGCGTCGAAGAACAGCGCGAGGAAACCGCCGTGGACCAGGCCCGGCGGGCCCTCGTAGGCGATCGGGAAGTTGACCGTGCCCTCGGCACGGTCGCCGTCGACGGCGATCTCGTAACCGGGGAAGCAGGGATTGAACGCGCCGATGTGGCGGGAGTGGTCCAGGTAGACGCGGCCGTCGCCGTCCGCCGCCGGGCCGACGCGGGGCGCCGGGTCGGCCGGGACGCGCCGGCCCAGCAGCCGCTGCGCCACGTCGAGGGCGGCGAGCAGGGCGTCCACCGCCGGGTCGGGATACTCGAGCGCGAGCAGTAGACCGATGACCTGCCGTAACCGCTCCGCCGCCTCGACGGTCTCCGGGAGCGGCTCAACGCCGAACGTCCAGGGCGAGGGCGGGGCCGGGGCCGGGGTCAGGTCGGTCACCGCAACCTCCACGGCCGCCCGGCCGTCGGGTTCCCGTCCGGCGTCCCGCCCGTCCCGCCCGTGCCACCCGCGGGCGACTCCTTGGCATCCGCCTCCGCCTCGGCCATCCCGATCGGGTTGCCGAGCCGGGTGTAGATCAGCGACTGCTCCATCGCCGCGCGGTACGGCCGGTCCAGCGACTCCCAGATGGCGCGCACGGTTCCCTGCGTGGCGGCCGACGGCTTGCGCGCGATCCCCGCCGCGATCTCGTGGGCACGCTCCCAGAGCCGCGCGCGGTCCACGACCTCGGTCACCAGGCCGATGCGCAGCGCGGTCTGGGCCGAGACCCGCTCGTCGTTGCCCGACAACGCGATCCGCAGCGTCTCCCCCAGCCCGATCTTCCGCATCAGCCCGATCGGTTCCACCGCGCACACCCGACCGTAGGTGACATGCGAGTCGAAGAACGTGGCGTCCGACGAGCAGATCACCACATCGGCCTCGTTCAGGAAGTAGAACGCACCAGCGGTGCAGATGCCCTGAACCGCGCACACCACGGGCTTCCAGCACTTCTGCCACTTCGGGCTGAGCAGCTCGCCCGGGTCCTCGTGGTTCCACACGTCCTCGGGCTGGCCGAACGGCTTCTTCACGTCCAGCCCGGCGCAGAACGCCCGGTCCCCGGCCGCCCGCAGCACCACCGCATGCACCTCCGGGTTCAGTTTCACCCGTTGCCAGACGTCGCGGATCTCCCCGCACATCCGCCGGTCGAAGGCGTTCAGCGCCTCGGGCCGGTCCAGAGTGATCGTCGCGACCCGGTCAGGCCCCGTCTCGTACCGGATGGTCGAGTAGGTCGACGTCATGTGTCCCGCCACTCCGCCTTGTCGGTGTATCGCGGCGATGGTAGCTCGCAACCCTCAAAATATATAGAGATATAGCATAACCTCGCGCGTCCGATCAACGAGAGGGTGTACCGGCGGGCGAGAACCTCGGGCGTGTGACTGCGACCGCCGACCCGTGGCATATATATAGAGATTTAGGTTAGGCTGCGGTCGGATCATTCCCGACGCGCAGGAGAGGGACAGCGTGGAACTGAAGGGGTTGCGGGCGGTCGTCGTGGGCGGCGCGTCCGGGATGGCCAGGGCGACGGCCGAGCTGATCGCGACTCGCGGTGGGCGGGTGGCGATCCTGGACCGGGACAGCAGCGACGGCGCGGCGGTGGCCGAAGGTCTCAAGGGCAGTTTCCACGCCTGTGACGTCACCGACTTCGCGGGGATGGAAGGCGTCATCGAGACTGCGGTGGCCGCGCTGGAGGGGATCGACGTCGTCGTGAACACCGCCGGCGGGGCGACTCCCGGGCGCACGCTGAGCAAGGACGGCCCGCTGTCGATAGAGACGTTCCAGGGCATCATCGATCTCAACCTGACGGGCACGTTCAACGTGGCCCGCCTCGCCGCGTGGCACATGAGCCGCAACGCGCCGAACGCCGACGGCGAACGAGGCGTGATCATCAACACCGCGTCGATCGCCGCGTTCGAGGGGCAGATCGGACAGATCGCCTACACCGCGGCGAAGGGCGGGGTGGCCGCGATGAGCCTGACGATGGCCCGTGAGCTCGGTTCTCTCGGGATCCGGGTGAACGCCATCGCACCGAGTCTGTTCCAGACCGGCCTGACCCGGGGCATCCCGGAGGAGTACGAGAAGGTCCTCACCAAGGACGCCGCGTTCCCCAAGCGGATGGGGCGGCCCGAGGAGTACGCGCGCCTCGCCCTGGGCATCATCGAGAATCCCATGCTCAACGGCTCCACCATCCGCCTCGACGGCGGCCAGCGCTTCGCCCCGAAGTAGGTCAGGGCATGGTCCGCTACGTACTCTTAGGCGATCGACGCGAGCCAGCCGGTGACAAGCGTGTTGAACTCGGCCGGGCGTTCCTGGTGCAGCCAGTGGCCGGCACCCTCCCAGGTCACCACGCGTGATCGGGGGTCGGTGAAGACGGCCCGCTCGACCGCGGCCCGCGCCGGGTCGGCGTAGAAGGTCAGCACCGGGCAGCGCCGCCGGCGCAGATACGGCTCGCTGCGCGAGTGCAGGGCCATCCCGGTCGCCTGCGCCTCCAGCGACTGCCGCAGCACGTGGCCGGCCATCCCGGCGATCCGGCGCACCTGCCAGGTCCGCAGGGCCGGCAGCCGCGCCGGCAAGTCCATGCCGCCCACCAGCTGCTGGACGAACGGCACCGGGTCGGTGTCGACGAGCAGGTCGAGCATCGGCCCGATCGCGCCGGCCGTCTCGTCCGGGAGCAGGTAGGCGGGATCGACGGCGACGACGGCGGCGACCCGGTCCGGGTACTCGACGGCCAGGGCGCTGACCACGCTGCCTCCCATCGAGTGCCCGACCCCGACGACCCGTTCGATCTCCAGGTGGTCGAGCAGCCCGGCCAGGTCGGCGGCGAACTGCGCCGTCGTGTAGCCCCCGGCCGGCGCGCTGGACCAGCCGTGGCCGCGCAGGTCGACCGCGATCACCCGGTGGTCGGCGACGAGGTGCGGGAGCTGCCAGCTCCAGTCGTGGGAGTCGGCGGTGTAGCCGTGGACGAGCAGCAGCGGTCGGTCGCCGCTCCCCTCGTCGGTGTAGAACAGCCGGACGTCGCCGAGCTCGACGAAGGGCACCGGATCCCCCTAGGAGAGCTTGAAGCCGGTGTACCTGACGCCGGTGCCGCCGCCGGCCGCGATCTCGTCACAGCGCCGCCGGTACTCGGAAGACCGCCCACGTACGTGGTTGTACATGCGCTTCTTGCCAGGCACGTTGGCGCCGTTCCACCAGGAGTTGCAGTCCGGGTGGACCAGCACGCTGCCGGTGACGAACGAGAGGACCTCGTCGATCCACTCGGCCTGCGCCGAGGGCAGCGCCTCGATCGTGCGGCCGCCGCCGTCACGCAGGTGCGCGACGCAGTCGGCGATCCATTCGGCATGGTGTTCCATGGCTGCGAGAAAGTTCGAGGCGGCCGACGGGCTGCCCGGCCCCTGGATCATGAACAGGTTCGGGAACCCGGCCACCTGCAGGCCGAGGTAGGAGACGGGGCCCTCGTCCCTCCAGAGCTCGCGCAGCAGCGCACCGCCCCGGCCGCGGACGTCGATACGCGACAGCGCGCCGGTGAGCGCGTCGAAACCGGTCGCGAACAAGATGACGTCGACGTCGTAGGAGCCCTGCCCGGTGCGGATGCCGGAGGAGGTGATCTCCTGGACCGGGCCGGCGCGGAGGTCGACCAGCGTGACGTTGTCGCGGTTGAACGTCTCGTAGTAGCCCACGTCGATGATCGGCCGCTTGCAGCCGAACGGGTACGTCGGCACCAGCGACTCCGCGGTCCGCGGGTCCCGCACGATGCGCGCGACCGCCTCGCCGTACAGCGCCGTCGCCAGCCGGCCGGCCTCGGAGTCCACGAGGACGTCGCTCCGGTAGAGCGCGCCGAGGACGCCGCGTTCCTCGACGGCGCGCGGCTGCTCCTCGCGCGACGCCGTCCGCAGGGCCGGGAAGCCCGCCATGTCGACCAGCACCGAGAACGCGCTGGTCCGGGCGGCCCCCACGTGCGCCGCCCGCTGCGCCGCCCGGATCTCGTCGTACCGGGCCCTGAGGCCCTCGAACTCACCCGGCTCGTAGGCGCGCGCGGGCGAGGGCAGCGTGTAGGCGGCCGACCGCTGGAACACGTACAGGTGGGCGGCCTGCTCAGCGACCACCGGGATGGCCTGCACACCGGTCGAGCCGGTGCCGACGACGGCCACCCGCTTCCCGGTGAAGTCGAAGCCCTCCCGCGGATACCGGTTGCTGAACAGCACGGTGCCGCCGAAGGTGTCGAGCCCCGGGATACCGGGGTCGAGCGGCGCCGAGAGGATGCCGGTGGCGGCGACGACGAAGGGGGCGACGAACAGCTCGCCGTCCGCCCGTCTCCACCAGCCACGACGCTTCGTCCTCGTTCAAGAAATGTTCCAGGACCGCGGACGATGATCGACTACTTGCCGATCCGGGCCTTCATACCGTCCAGGAGCAGGAGAAACGGCAGCCCGGACTCGCTGAGCGCATGGCCGTGACCGGTCTGGTGGATGTCGAGCACGGACTGGACGGCCGCGTAGAAGCCCTGCACGTCGAGGGTCTGGTTGACCGCCCGCTTCGCCTGTCGCAGCGCGAACGGGTGCATCTGGGCGATCTGCTCGGCCAGCTCCCGGGTTGCCGGGCGCAGCTCGTCGAGCGGCACCACCCGGTTGACCATCCCGACCCGCTCGGCCTCGTAGGCGTCCATCTTCCGGCCGGTGAACAGCAGTTCCTTGGCCTTGCGGGCACCCAACTCCCAGGTGTGGCCGTGGTACTCCACCCCGCCGATACCCATGTTGACCACCGGGTCCGAGAAGGTCGCGTTGTCCGCCGCGAGGATCAGATCGCACGGCCAGCACAGCAGCAGGCCACCCGAGATGCACACGCCCTGCACCGCGGCGATCGACGGCTTCGGCACGTTGCGCCAGCGCAGTGAGTACTCGAGGAACCGTTTCGCCTCGATCTCGTAGATCCCGGCAAGTGTCCAGCTCGGCTGCTGGCCGTTCTCATTCCCGTCCCCGGTCCCGCCGACGTCGCCGCTGGCACCGACGCCCTTGATGTCGTGCCCGGCGGAGAAGTGCCTGCCGTTGGCCTGCAAGATGATCACTCGGACGTCCGGGTCCGCGGCCGCCCGCCGCCAGGCCCCGTCGAGTTCGTCGAGCAGCTCGAGCGTCTGCGCGTTCGCCGCCTGCGGCCGGTTGAGCGTGATCGTCGCGATCCGCTCGGCCGCCTCGTACTCGATGAAGCTCTCGCTCACGATCGCTCTCCTCGCACAGTTCCGGGCCGGACCGGTGGCCCTGGCCGTCCCAGGTCCACACCCGCCCGGACCCAAGATATATAGATGTTAAGCGGGCAGTCGCGACGAAACCAGCAGCGCTGCCGCTTCGCGCGGAGCCGCCAGCACTCCGCGCGGAGCCGCCAGACGACCGGCGAAGTTCCCTGGCGCGAGGCGTCCGGGGTTGCGTCGCCCGACTACCCGCCCTTACTTTCAACATCTAGATATTTTGCCCAGCACATGCTGCCATCGGCCCCCACAGAGAGTGACCGGCTGAGATCATGGCCACGACCCTCGACTTCCCGGTGTTCGACGCCGATCACCACCTCTACGAGACGGAGGACGCGTTCACCCGGCACCTGCCGGCGCGACACAGAGACCTGTTCCGCTTCGTCGAGCTGAACGGCCGGAAGAAGCTGGTCGTCCGCAACCTCCTCACCGAGTTCATCCCGAACCCGACCTTCGAGGTTGTCGCCCGCCCCGGCGCCCACATGGCCTTCTACTCAGGCGACAACCCGGAGGGGAAGTCGCTGCGGGAGCTCACCGGGACGCCGATGCGCAGCATCCCCGCCTTCCGGGAGCCGAAGGCCCGCCTGGAGGTGCTCGACGAACAGGGCGTGCACGCCTGCCTGCTGTTCCCGACCCTCGCCAGCCTCGTCGAGGAACGCCTGCGCGACGACCCGACGCTGACTCAGGTCGCCATCCGCGCCTTCAACGACTGGCTCCACGACGACTGGACCTACAACTACGCCGACCGCATCCTCACCACGCCGATCGTCTCGCCCTGCGACGTCGACGCGGGCATCGCCGAACTCGACCGGGTCCTGCGACGTGGCGCCCGTGCCATCCTCGTGCGCCCAGCCCCCGTAGCCGGCCTACGCGGCCCGCGTTCCCCGTTCCTCCCCGAGTTCGACCCCTTCTGGGCCCGCGTCCAGGAGGCCGGCGTCCTCGTCGCCCTGCACGCCTCCGACAGCGGCTACCAGGAGTACCTCAACACCTGGGAGGGCAGCAGCGGAGAATACGTCGCCTTCCGCCCCAGGACGTTCGCCCACGTCGCCGACGGCGGCCGCACCATCCAGGACACCCTCGCCTCCGCCATCTGCCACGGCATGCTCGACCGCTTCCCCCGCGTACGGCTCATCAGCGTCGAGAACGGCGGCAGCTGGGTCGGCGTCCTCGCCCGCAATCTCGAGCTCGCCCGGAAGAAAATGCCCGGGGAGTTCCCCAC
>NZ_UBIZ01000403.1:0-229 GCF_900465275.1 Parafrankia sp. Ea1.12
GCCTGCCCGACACAGGCCCTGTCCGGCGAGCAAACGCGCAGGTCACCGCTCACCCGGACGGACCGTGGACCACCCAACAAGCCCGGAACCTCCTCATGGACTTCGGCGACCGGGCGGCCGACTTCCAGTTCCTGGTCCGTGACCGGGCCGGACAGTTCACCGCCTCCTTCGACGCGGTCCTCGCCGACGCCGGCATCACCACCGTCACGATCCCACCTCGTGCGCGACC
>NZ_UBIZ01000408.1:0-34402 GCF_900465275.1 Parafrankia sp. Ea1.12
GCCGGCGCCGAGGGGGCCCCCTCGCTGGAACGGGTCGACGTCGTACAGCCGGCGCTGTGGGCGGTGATGGTGTCGCTGGCCGCGCTGTGGCAGGCCCACGGGGTGGGTCCGGACGGCACCGGTCACCGCACCCGAGACGGCACCTGAGACAGCGCCGGGCCCCGCGCCGGCCATGACGGCCGTCACCGCGGCCGATGCCGAGGACAGGCGCTGGGTCGGCACGCTCACCCCGACGGGCGAGTCGGACCGGCCCAGCGCGGCCAGCTCGGCCAGCCACAGATCGGCGAGCCGGGCGTGGTCCGGGACGCTCTCGCTGGCCACGAACGTGACCCCGACCCGGTCGTCCACGCCGAACATCGCCACGGCCAGGTGCTGACGTCCGACGAGCAGCGGGCCCATGCCGATCAGCCCGGTCATCCGGCGGCCGGCGATGGAGAGCGGGCCGCGGATCGACCGGGCGTTGGTCGCCACCAGCGCCATCTTGTTGATCTGGGCCGGGTAGCTGCCGACGTTCGCGAGCATGCGCTGGGTGGCCTTCGCCGCCATGAGCGGGAAGTGGTGGCGCTCCACCAGGCCCAGCCCGCCCTGCTTCATCCGGCGGGTCTCCGCCGCGATCATGGCCACCCGCCGGGCCGGGTCGGGCTCACCGCAGAACAGCGGGACTCGCGCCCCGGTGCTGTGGTTGGACAAGACGTCCTGTTCGGCCGCGGAGCGGATGCTGATGGGCATCAGCGCGTGCACCTGGCGGCCGCTGCGCTCCCACTCCGGCAGCGACCAGGCGCGCAGTGCTCCGGCGAGCGCCGCGAGGTAGACGTCGTTCACGGTGACGCCGTGCCGGCGGGCCACCGCGCGCAGCGTGGCGAGCTCCGTGGTCACCCAGGTGTGCCGCGCCGGGCCGCTCGGCGGGCCGCCCCAGGACTCGAGGCGCCGGGTCGGCAGCAGGCAGGAGATCCCGCGGCCGACGAACCGGGCGTAGTCGGCCGGGCGGGGGCGGCGGATCGTCGGAGCCAGCCCGAGATCGACCTCGTCGCTCTCGCCGAACAGCAGGTACATCACCCGGTAGAGCGCGAAGCCGTCCTGCTGGACGTGGCTGGAGCGGTAGACCAGCGCGGTGCCCGTCGCGCCCGGGGTCGGGTCGCGCAGGAGGTAGAGCATCCACGGCGGCCGGGTGAGGTCGATCGGCCGGGCGACGATCGCGTCGACGGCGGCCCGCAGCCGGGCGTCGTGGGACGCGTCGGCAGCCTGCCCCGCCGCGGCGGCCCCGTCGGCGGGGGGCAGGTCGAAGGCGACGACGTGGTCGTCGAGGTTCATGTCGGGGTCGGAGACCCAGCGGGTCTCCTCGGCCGACGCGCCCCGCTCGGGGGACCAGACCCGCACCGTGTCGAGACGGTCGGTCAGCATCCGGGCCCGCGGGTCGCGCAGCCGCTCGGCCACGTGGGCCCGCAGGGCCGGCAGGTCCAGCGGGGGGCCGTCGAAGTGCAGCAGCGCGCCGATGTCCTGGTACTCACCGGGATTGCGCCGGACGAAGGCGAGATAGGCGCGGTCGCCCGGGGTCAGCGGGCGGACGTGCGCCGGTGTGTGACCCATGTTCGTGATCGCGTCGAGCAGACCCATCAGACGCTTCCCCAACCCGTCCGCGGGCGTTGGGTACAGGCCGAAACCAACTGATCAACGGTCCTGGCGGATCGGCGCAACTGTGCGCGAGAGATACCTATACCCATGCATCGATTACTGCCCGTACCGATAGGAACATCCGCAGTTGTGGCGGAGGTCTCTCGCCGCGAATCAGGGACGCACAGCAAGCGGGTGGCAACCAGGAGCGATCAACGGGGATGACCAGCGGATACACCGCGTCCGGCTATGACCACGGTACATTCGGCCACGCGCACGAAAGTGCCACAAAGCGGTCGAACCGGGTGAATCGGGTGAGCTGCTCAGGCCACCGCAGGTCACGCCAGCGTGGCACCGCAGGTCACATCGCCGGCCGCCGCAGGTCACGCCGGCGGCGCATCGCAGGTCACGCCAGCGAGGCATCGCAGGTCACGCCAGCGAGGTGCCGCACGCACTGCGGGCCATGGGGCGGGCCCCTGCTGGTCAGAGCGGCGAGCCTCGCAGGTCAGGCCACCGGGAGGTCGCGGACGGCGGCCTTGCACACCGCCCCGCCCACCGGAGAGAGTTGGCCGACGTCTACGTCGAAAATCTCCCTCGGCTGGCGGGTCCCGCCGGCCGCCACCGGTTGGAGGGGCTCGATGAGCACGGCAACATCACGATCGGACTCGGAGTTACCGCAGTCGGCCGACGGGACCACCGGCACCACGAGCACCACGAGCACCATCGGCGCCGACAGCGCCGCTCCGTTGGCCGGGATCCGGGTGGTCGAGGTCGCCCTGGGGGTCAGCGCGGTCGGCGCGGGGCTGGCCGCCAGCCTCCCCGGCGCGCTGCTGCGCGACTTCGGCGCGCGGGTGACGCGGGTGCGCTCGCGCCGCCGTCCCACCCTGGACGCGGGGGTGGAATTCAGCCGGGTCTGGGATCACGGCAAGCAGATCATCGAGGTGGACGAGGGTGAGCCCGCGGCAGCGGAGACCATCGCCGCGCTCACCCGCGACGCCGACGTGGTCTTCCTGGCCGGGCCGGAGGAGGCGATCGAGCTTCGGGGGCTGGGCAGCGCGGACCTCGGCCGGGCCAACCCGCGGCTGGTCGCCGTCCGCGTCGGGGACGGTTTCAACGCGGGGGGCGGAACCGAGGGCCTGGAGATCCTCCTCGCGGCCCGGTCCGGCCTGCTCACCCAGATCAGGGCGAACCGTCCCGGCCCGGCGTTCGCCGACCTCACCGTGGCCAGCGCGGGCGCCGGTCTCGCGGCGACGGTGGGCGCCCTGGCCGGGCTCTACGAGCGGGAGTCGACCGGCCGCGGTGGCTGGGCCGAGACCTCGCTCGTCGACGGCCTCCAGGCGATCCTCCCGATGATCATCGGGCGGGTGGAGAACTCCTCGCCGTCGGTCAGGCTGCTCTGGAAGGAGCAGGGGCCCGCGGAGACGCTGGCGTACCGGTGCGCCGACGGCGGGTACGTCCAGCTGTGGTTCGGTGCCAAGGGCGCCTACGAGGCGTTCCTCGAGCACATGAACGAGCCGCCGAGCGAGCAGGGCTACACCGCCGACCTGGTGTCCGGCGCGATGGCCGACCGCAGCGAGCGGTGGGCGCGCGCGTTCGCCACCCGCGACCGGTCCTGGTGGCTGCGGGACCTCGCCGGGGCGAACTTCCGCTGCGAGCCGGTGCTCCGCCCCGGCGAGGCGCTGCTGGACCCGCACGTCCGGCAGATCGGGCTGAGCGTGGAGCGCGACGACCCCGACCGCGGCACGATCACGGCACTGGGGCCGGTCGGCCGGGTGAAGCCGTGGGGCACCGCGTCGACACCGGGCACGGCGTCGGCACCGGGCGCCGCGTTGACACCGAGCGCTCAGACCGGGGCGGGCGCGGCGGGCGGCCCGAGCCGGCCCGACCCGGGCGCGCGGCTGCTCACCGGCATCCGGGTCCTCGACGTGTCGGCCTACCTCGCCGGGCCGATCGCCCCGCTGATCCTCGCCGAGCTCGGCGCCGACGTGATCAAGCTGGAGCCGGGCACCGGGGACGTCCACCGCGGCATGGAGCCCATGTTCGCCGCCGGCCAGCGCGGCAAGCGGGCCGTCGCGATGAACATGAAGGCGCCCGGCGCCGCGGACGTCCTCGCCCGGCTGTTCCGCTGGAGCGACGTCGTCCACCACAACTCGCGGGTGGGCCTCGCCGACCGGCTCGGCTACGACGAGGCGACGGTGCGCGCCGTCAACCCCGACGTCGTCTACAGCCACTCCAGCGGGTTCGGGGCGACCGGCCCCCGCGCCCTCCTGCCCGCCAATGATCACCTGATGCAGGCGCTGTCCGGCGTCGAGGCGTCCCAGGGCGGGACGGGCCAGCCGCCGACGTTCCTCGTCTGGGGCGCGATCGACGTCACCAGCGGATGGGTGGCGGCCTGCGCGGTGCTCGCCGGCCTGTACGCGCGCCGCCGCGGCGGCGCGGGCCAGTCGGTGGAGACGTCCCTGCTCGGCGCGGCGCTGATGCTGAAGTCCGGCGCGTTCGTCGCGGACGGCGCCGTCGTCGAGGGCCCGGTCCTGGACCACGACCAGACCGGCTACGGCGCGGCGTACCGGATCTACCGGTGCGGCGACGGCGGGTGGCTCGCCCTCGCGGTGCCCGACACGGCGGCCTGGCAACGGCTGCGCGAGGCCGTGGCGGACGGGTACGTGGCGGACGGCGGCGGCGTGGCGGACGGCGGCGCCGCGGACGGCGGCCTGCCGCAGGACCCGCCGCCGCTGCGGACCCGCCGCGGCGAGCGCCAGCCCGCCGAGGTACTGCTGGAGACGGTGTTCCGCACCGGTGCCGCCGCGGACTGGGTGGCCCGGCTCCACGCAGCTGGGGTACCCGCGGAACTCGTCGCCGAGGTGGACCGCACGGGGTTCATCGCCCGGCTGGTCGACGACCCGGTCAACCAGCAGCTCGGTCGGGTCGTCAGCTTCGACTGGGGCGAGCGGGGCCGGCTCGACCAGCCGGCGTTCCCGCTCCGGTTCGGCCCGGCGGCCCGGCCCGCCGCCCAGCGCACCATCCCCCGGCTGGGCGAGCACACCCACGAGGTGCTCGACGCTCTTGGCTTCGACGCCGACGAGCGGGCCGCCCTGGTCGCCGCCGGCACCATCCCCCGGCCGGAGGCCATGCCCGTCGGCTGACCGTGGCCGTCGGCTGACCGGGTGCGGACGGCCCCGGTTTCCCGTCCGGGGCCGTCCGCACAATTTTTTCGCATTTCCTCGGGTCGCATGTCCACCGATTTCCCACCCGCCGGCGTCTTGAAGGTGACCGACGTTCCGGCGGCATCCAGTGGGGAGCCGAGGACGGCGGCTGGGAGGGACATCCATGGCGGAACGCTCCGCCTCGAAGACGGCGACGTTCGAGCTCTTCGTCGCCACCCGCGGCACCGCGATGCTGCGCACCGCCGTCTTCCTGGCCGGTGACCCGCACACGGGCGAGGACCTGCTCCAGGACGTCCTGCTGCGCGTCTACCGACACTGGCGCCGCGTCGACGACCCCGACGCCTACGTGCGCCGCGCGCTCGTCAACGCCGCCGCCAGCCGGCGACGCCGGCGGCGCTTCCGCGAGGACCCGCTCGACACCGCCGCGGAGCCGATCGCGGACAGCGCCCCGGACGGCACGGACGCGCTCTCCACCCGCGACCAGCTGTTCGCCGCGCTGCGCCAGCTCCCACCGCGCCAACGCGCCGTGATCGTGCTGCGCTACTTCGACGATCTCACCGAGACCCAGATAGCGACCGCCGTCGGCTGCACCCCGGGCAGCGTCAAGACCCACGCCGCCCGCGGACTGGCCCGGCTGCGCACCGTCCTCGGCCCCGAGTACACCCCCGCGGAAAGGAGCGGCGCCCATGACTGACACAGACGCGGACCCCGGCTTCGAGCTGCGCCTGCGGGCGACGATGACCTCGGCCGCCCGGATCATCCACCAGCCCCCCGGCCTGGCGCAGCACGTGATCGAACGTGGACGCCGCCACCGCCGACGCAAGGCGCTCACCGCCGCCGTCGCACTGGCGGTCGCGGCCGTCGGCGCGGTGGTCGTCCCGCAGGTCCTCCCCGAGAAGAAGTCGGCGATGTACCCCGCCGACACCAGCATCCTGCGATCACCGCTCGACACGGTGTACGGAGTGGACGTCCACTGGCTGCCGGACGGGTACGGCGTGTGTTCCCGCGAGGCCCAGAACCTCTGGGGATCGGCTTCGGACCTCGACCGGTTCCAGATCGTCACTACCTACAACAGCCTTCCGACGACCGCGAGGTTCGCACCCCACCAGGTGCGCGACACACCGGAGAGCCGGGGCTACACGGTGGCGGTCGGCCGCGGTCCCGACCTGGATCTTGAGGCCAGGATGCGGCGGATAACCGAAGCGATCGGCGAGGCCGATGTGGCGAAACCGATCCGGGCAGCGGATGTGCGCGGCCACCCGACTTATACGTACGCGCCGCCTGCGCATGGGGCTTACACCGGAGAGGATCTGACCTTCTGGTTGACCTGGAGTCCGGAGCCGGCGGTCGTGCTCACCGTGTGGGGGCCGTCGGAGGCCGACACCCGGAGGATCGCCGAGAGTCTCGTCGTCGGGCCGGAGCCGGACATCTCCCCAGACCCGGGACAGTCGCTCCAGGTCGAGCAAGTGGTGCACGGCGCCTTCACCACCGGCCCTGGAACGGACCCGCAGGACACCCTTGACCGAGTGGAGGGCGGCGAGGGCCTACGCACCTCCATGGACGGGGCGCTACGGACCAACCGGGAGCTGCTGGAAAGCATTCGGGTCGCGTCAACCGGGCCGGTCACCTTCCTGAACGAGACCGAAGCCGTGCTCGCCTTTCAGGTGGAAGCCCAGGAACAGGCGGTCGGCGGGGTGGCGAAGGTCTCGTGGTACGGCTCGGTCCGCGTAATCCGGACCGCCGACGGGTGGAAGGTCAGGAAACAGGACTACTGTGCCAGCGCGACCTGGCTGCTGACCTGCCCACCGGTGACCATCTCGTGACCGGGAGACATCGGAGGCATCCCGCCGACGGGCCTCAAGGAGTCACCGGCGGTGGTCGGTGGCTCCGCGGGTTACCCGTGGTCGGCGCGGCCGCAGTGACGCTTGCCGCGCTCCTGGCCGCCGACGCGGTCGTGGCGGCGCCGCGCGACTGGCCGCGGCATCAGCGGCCGAGCCGGCTCAGCACCGCCGACACCGTCGAGATCCGGGAGCAGGTCTGGGGAGTGCGGGTGGGGTGGGTTCCCGCCGGGTTCCGCCGGCAGTCACGCGAGGGCGAGTACTTCCGGGACGTCCGCGGCCCGCGGCGCGACCATTTCGAGGTGCGGGTGGTCTACGCCGCCGCGCCCGCCGACCGCGCGGGCGCCCGGCCCGCGAGTGCCCGATCTGACGACGCCGACGCCAGCACCGGGAACGCCAGCACCGGTGGGGACCTCCCGGTGGGGCCGGCGACATACGGGATCGGTGTCCGGCGCGGCCCGGCGGTCGACCTGGCCGCCGAGGTCGCGCATGCTCCAGGCGCCGGCTGGGAGACGGTGCTGCCCGCCGTCGTCCACGGTCACGGCGGGTTCCTCCTCAGCACCGGGATCGGTGACCGACGGTCGTTCTCGCTGCTGTGGAGTCCCGGTCCGGGTCTCGTGCTCAGCGTCGGCGGGGGCCGGGCGGACGAGGTCGCCCGGATCGCGGACAGCCTCGTGGTGGGCTCGGTGCCGCCGGGCCCATCCGACGCGGCGGGCGCGCGCAGGTCGGTCGAGGCCGCGGTGCGGGTCTGCTTCGGCGCGGGGAGATCCGCCGGTGGGGTCGCGGGTCTCGCGGTGGACCGGGTCACGCCGGTCGTCTTCCTGAGCGGGACCGAGGCCATGGCGGGGTACGAGCTGCGCGACCCCGCCGCGCCCGCCGGGGCGCCGCGGGCGGGCACGACAGTGAGCGGCGTGCTGGAGCTCGTGGCGACGCCGTCGGGCTGGCGGCCGGCCACCGGTCCCGGAACCGGAACCGGGGCTTCGGTGCCCCGGTCCGCGGGATACGCGAGCGACTCGGCCGACTCGGCCGGTTCAGGTGACTCGGCCGGCTCGGGTGATCACGTCGGCCCGGCGTCGCTGGGCGTCTCGCGGGTCGGGGCCTGGCGGGCCGCGCCGGAGGCGAGCAGCGCGTCGAGGTCGTCCTGGGCGAAGCCCCAGTCGAGCAGGACCTCCCGGGTGTGCTGGCCCGCGGCCGCCGGTGGCCCGCCCGGCCCCGCCGGGGTCCGGCTGAACCGTGGGGCGGGTGCCGGCTGGACGACGCCGTCCACCTCGACGAAGGTCCGCCGTTCGACGTTGTGCGGGTGGCGGGTGGCCTCCTCCATCGTCAGCACCGGGGTGAAGCAGGTGTCGGTGCCCTCCAGCTCGGCGGTCCACTCGGCCAGCGTGCGGGTGCGGAAGACCGCTTCCAGCGCGGCCCGGCCCGCCGGCCAGGTCGTGGGGTCGCCCTGCTGGCGCAGCAGCTCGTCGCCGAGGCCGAGCCGCTGGAGCAGCTCCGCGTAGAACTGGCTCTCGCCCGCCCCGACCGCGACGTACCGGCCGTCGGACGTCTCGTAGACGTTGTAGAACGGCGCCGCCAGGCTGAGGATGTCCGACCCGGGCTCGTCGGACCACAGTCCTTCGGCGCGCATCCCGTGGAACAGAGTGGTCAGCAGCGCCACCCCGTCGACCATCGCCGCGTCGACGACCTGCCCGAGCCCGGACCGGGCGCGTTCGACCAGCGCGCCGAGCACGCCGAGGGCCAGCAGCATCCCGCCGCCGCCGAAGTCGCCGAGCAGGTTCAGCGGCGGGGCCGGCGGCTGGCCGGGGCGGCGCAGCGGATCGAGCGCCCCGGCGAGGGCGACGTAGTTGATGTCGTGCCCGGGGCTGCGGGCGTAGGGGCCCTCCTGCCCGAACCCGGTCATCCGCGCGTACACCAGCCGGGGGTTGCGCCAGAGGCACTCGTCCGGCCCCAGCCCGAGCCGCTCGGCCACCCCCGGCCGGTACCCCTCGACGAGGACGTCCGCCCGGTCGACCATCCGCAGGACGGCCTCGACGCCGCCGGGATGCTTGAGGTCGAGCGCGACGGACCGGCGTCCGCGGGTCAGCAGGTCGATACGGCGGTGCCCCTTCAGGGAGCGCTCGGTCGCGCTCTCCTCCTCGCTCGGCGCGACGTCCTCGAGCCGGGCGACGCGGACGACCTCGGCCCCCAGATCGGCGAGGATCATCGCGCCGAAGGGCCCCGGCCCGCGGCCGGCGAGCTCGACGACCTTCACGCCCGCCAGCGGCCCGCTTCCCGGCTTACCGTCCTTGCGCTCAGACAACGGATGCACAGTTGATAAGTGTACGTTCACTTTTTTATGGCCCGCAACGACCGGGCGCCGCCGGCGCGGGTGCTCAGGGGCGCCGGGGCTCAGGGGCTCAGGGGCTCAGGCGATCCAGCGCCGCCTCGGTCTCCAGCTCGACGAACGCCGCCCCGTACCGCTCGGCGAGGGCGAGCGAGACGTCGCGGCGCTGCCAGCCGTCGGTCCCCAGCGTCGACAGCCACACCGCGAGACCGTAGGCCGCCGAGGCACGGTAGGACAGCCAGCCGGCCTCCAGCGACGGGCGCCGCTCCCCCGGCAGTTCCAGCGCCCCCAGGTACTCCGCGACCAGGTCGGCCTCGTGCTCACGCCGGTCCGCCACCGTCAGCGAGCCCACCAGGAAGTAGCCGACGTCCTGCGACCAGCCGCCGCGCCGCGCCACCTGCCAGTCGAGGAACCCGACGTCGCCGTCGGGCAGGACGTAGGTGTTGCCGATGTGGGCGTCTCCGTGCAGCAGGGTCGGCGGGTCCGCGGCCAGCGACTCCACGTAGCGCCACCACAGCCCGACGAGCTCGTCGGCGCTGCGCGACCTGACCTCGTCGGGCAACAGGTCGATGCCACGCTCGACCCCGGTCGGCACGCGCGTGCGCAGCGCCCCGGCGAAGCCCTCGGTCGCCTCCCAGGTCCGTACCCAGGCCAGCTCCGGGTTCGTCTCGCCGGAGAACCCCCAGTACCGGCTGTGCAGCCGGGCGAGCCCGCGCAGCCCGTGCGCGACCTGGTCGGGTGTCATCGGCCGGGTGGCGTCGCGAGGATCGGCACCGCGCCCAGTCACGTCCTCCATGACGATCACGTAGTCCTCGGCCGGACGGTCGATGACGACCAGGTACGAGGCGGGATGATCGACCGGGAGGGGGGCACCGGACGCGAACAGGTCCGGCTCGTTGAACATGTTCCCGTTGTTGCGGTGCAGCACCCGGTGCTCGCCGAGGCCCTCCGCCTTGCAGAACACGGCGTCCGGGCCGGTGCCCGCACTGTAGGTGACGCCGAACCGGGCACGGCGGTTGTTGCCGTCGTCCCGGAGGACCAGCCTGACCTCGCCGACCTCCGAGCCCGGGTGCCGGCTGGCGAGCGCTGCCGTCATCCAGCCGGGAGTGACGTCATCCCAGTCCGCCGGTATCGGGAGTGCCCTCGGTTCCGGCCCGCCGTTCCCACCGTTCGACATTCGGGCGAGTATGCGTTCACTCAGCCAAGCCGTCAAGATCCGCCTCCCCACCACCACCCCCCGAACAGCGAACACCGACAGCCCACCAAGCGCACACGTTCAGCCACACACCTCGACTCGGCGGGCACCCCGGAGTGTGCGCAGTTGATGTGTGGCGAGTCAGCGAGCCTATGGACTCACCCAGCCGCCACGCTTCTCCGCCGCACGCTTCTCCGCCGCCACGCTTCGATCTTGCTCTGGGGCCGGGTGCGGACGGCGACACCTGCACGGGGGCAGAAGCAGCACTCGGAGCGACGGCGGAGCCATTCAGCCGGCCGGGCGCTTTGGCTCGTCCGTCCCAACCCAATAGGATCTGAAACGGGTCCGGACGGCAGGATGACAATCATCGAGGGCACTTTCGGCGGCCCCGACGGAGACCCTGGTCACAGGTCGGGAGGGCCGAAAGTCCGGCGGATTCAGGCGGCGCCGCGGCCGCCCGGAAATTGGACATCCGGCCCGTGGGAGCACTGCGCGTCACGGCCAGCGGATACCGTGCCGCACTACTCACATCCACTGCGGAAAATTCCGGCCGACAGATTTCGATCATGCCTCTGACCAGGCAAAACAGGAACAGAAACGAGTCTGATCGGCAAGCACCGACCAGCCCTTGAAATGCCACCACCATTACCGGAAAACCGGGTAGTCAAGGTGTCACGCGGAGAACAACCGCAAGATTCTGCCCGTGTTTCCCTACGACATGACCCACGCAGCTGATGCCATACCCGAACCCCCAGGGTGATTCTGAACACGGTCCAGCCGTCGAGCAGAGGCGGAAAATCGGTTGGCAGCGGCCGGCTACCGCCTGGATACCGTCAACGGGAAGCCGCGAAGCCCAGCCAGTGCCAAGAAGTCGAGCGGAGAAGGATCGTGATCACGGACAGCGCCCGAACCGGGCATGCCGGCGAACCTGAACAGCTCGCGCCCGGCCACCGCTGGCCACATCTCGTTTCCTGAACGTCGGACCTCGCGTTGGCGGCTCACCAGGGTGGTGAGGGGCACCGCCGCGTCTCGGTCGGGCTGCAGAGCCGGCGACGGGCCGCATTCGAACCCTTTCCGCCGCCAACCGCCGAAGGTGGACCATGACGATCCTCGACGCCAGCGCCGCGTCCGGCCTCGCCGGGCCGCCAGGCTCCCACGGCCCGACCGACCGCGGTCCGGTCTACCACGGTCCGCGGCGTGACGCGGGGCCGTTGCTGCCCGGTCCCGAGCCGGCCCGGGTGCTCGGCACGCCGGCGGCGCGGGCGCTCGACGCCGAGCTGCTGCGCGCGCTCCACCGCCGCCTGGTGCTGGGACGTCGTTACAACCAGCAGGCCACCACCCTGGCCCGGCAGGGCCGCATCGCGGTCTATCCGGCCTCCACCGGGCAGGAGGCGTGCCAGATCGCCCCCGCGATGGTGCTGCGGGAGACGGACTGGCTGTTCCCGACCTACCGCGACACGCTGGCGGTGGTGTCGCGCGGGGTGCGGCCGGCGGACGTCCTGGCCATGATGCGGGGGCACACGCACGGTGGGTACGACCCGCGGGAGCACCGGATCGCGCCGCTGGCGACCCCGCTGGCCACCCAGGCCTGCCACGCGGTCGGGCTGGCGCATGCCGCCCGGCTGCGCGCGGCGTCGGATCCGGGGGCGCCGCGGGACGTCGTGGCCCTCGCCCTCGTCGGCGACGGTGCCACCAGCGAGGGTGACTTCCACGAGGCGCTGACCTTCGCGGGGGTGCTGAACGCGCCGGTGGTGTTCCTGGTGCAGAACAACGGCTACGCGATCTCGGTGCCGCTGGCGCGGCAGTCCGCGGCGCCGACGCTGGCTCACAAGGCGGTGGGCTACGGCGTCACCGGACGTCTCGTCGACGGCAACGACGCGCCGGCGGTGCACGCCGTGCTCGGCGCCGCGGTCGAGCACGCGCGGGCGGGACGGGGGCCGGTGCTGATCGAGGCGGTCACCTACCGGCTGGACGCGCACACCAGCGCCGACGACGCGACCCGGTACCGCACGGCGCAGGAGGTCGCCGCCTGGCAGGCCCGGGATCCGGTGACACTGCTGGAGCGGCATCTGCGCGACGCCGGCCTCCTCGACGACGCGGCGGGGGCCGCCGTGGCCGCGGCGGCCGAGGAGCTCGCCGCCGAGATGCGCTCCGAGTTCGGCGCCGAGCCCCCCGCGGTGGACCCGGGCTCGCTGTTCGCGCACGTCTACGCCCGTCCGACCAGCCAGCTGCGGGAGCAGGCCGCCGAGCTGGCCGCCCGCATCGCCGCCGAGACCGACCCCGCGGACACCGACCCCGCGGACACCAACCAGGCAGGCAGCAACCAGGCAGGCACCGGCCCGGCCGGGGGCGAGGCCCGGTGAGCGCGGCGACGATGGTGCAGGCGCTCAACGCCGCGCTGCGCGACTCGCTGCGGGCGGATCCCGACGTCCACGTGCTCGGTGAGGACGTCGGTGCGCTCGGCGGCGTGTTCCGGGTCACCGACGGCCTCGCCGCCGAGTTCGGGACGCAGCGCTGCCTCGACACCCCGCTGGCCGAGGCGGGCATCCTCGGCACCGCGGTGGGCATGGCGATGTACGGGCTGCGGCCCGTCGTCGAGATGCAGTTCGACGCCTTCGCGTATCCGGCGTTCGAGCAGCTCGCGTCGCACGTGGCGAAGATGCGCAACCGCACCGGCGGGGCTGTCGGGCTCCCGATCACGATCCGCGTGCCGTACGGCGGGGGCATCGGCGGCGTGGAGCATCACAGCGACTCCAGCGAGGCGTACTACGCGCACACCCCGGGGCTGCACGTGGTCACCCCGGCCACCGTCACCGACAGCTACGGGCTGCTGCGCGCCGCGATCGCGTCCGACGACCCGGTCGTCTTCCTGGAACCCAAGCGGCTCTACTGGTCCACCGAGGACGGGCTCTCCCCCGCCGAGGTCACCCGCGCCGAGGTCGGGCCGATCGGACGGGCTGCCGTCCGCCGGCCCGGCACCTCGGCGACGCTGCTGACCTACGGCCCGGCGCTGCCGGTGTGCCTGCGGGCCGCCGAGGCCGCGGTCGCGGAGGGCTGGGACCTGGCGGTCGTCGACCTGCGCTCGCTGGTGCCCTTCGACGACGAGACGGTCTGCACGGCGGTCCGGGCCACCGGGCGCGCGGTCGTGGTGCACGAGGCCGCGGGTTTCGGCGGCGTCGGCGCGGAGATCGCCGCCCGGGTCACCGAGCGGTGCTTCCACCACCTGGCCGCCCCGGTGCTACGGGTCACCGGGTTCGACATCCCGTACCCGCCACCGATGCTCGAGCATCACTACCTTCCCAGCGTCGACCGCGTCCTCGACGCCGTCGCCCGACTCCAGTGGGAGCAGTGACACCGTGGCCGCGGTACTCGAATTCGCCCTCCCGGACCTCGGCGAGGGGCTGACCTCCGCCGAGATCGTCCGCTGGATGGTCGGCATCGGGGACGTCATCGTCGTCGACCAGCCGGTGGCCGAGGTCGAGACGGCGAAGGCGGTCGTCGAGGTGCCGTGCCCGCACGCGGGCGTCGTCACCGCGCTCGCCGGCCCGCCCGGCACCGCCGTCCCGGTCGGCACCCCGCTGATCACCGTGACGGTCGACGAATCCGCGGAACAGCCGGCGGACGGCCCGAACGGCCTGGACGGCGCTCCGGGGTCGGCGGGCGGAGGGTCCGGCAGGGTCCTCATCGGCTACGGCCCCCGCGCCGAGCCCGCGCCGGCCAGCCGTGCCGGCCGCGCGAGCCGCGCCAGCCGCGTTGACCGGTCGCTGGTCGGTACGACCGCCCCGGAGTCCCTGCCGTCGACGCCACCCGTGCCGATGCCACCCGCGCCGATGCCGACGGCGCGCGACGCCCGGCAGGCGGTCAAGGTGATCTCGCCGCTGGTCCGGCGGCTCGCCCGGGACAACGCCGTCGACCTGCGTGAGCTCACCGGCACCGGCCCGGACGGCCTGATCCGCCGCCGGGACGTCGAGGCGGCCATCACCGCAGCCACCCGAACCACCCCGGCCGCGCCGGCGGACCTGGCGACCCCAGCCGCACCAGCCGCACCGGCCGCACCGGCGGACCTGGCCGGCCCGGACGGCGCGGACGTCGTCCCGTTGAGCCCGCTGGCGCGGCGCGCGGCGGAGGCGTTCGGGCGCAGCCGGCGCGAGGTGCCGGACGCGACCACCTGGGTCGACGCGGACGCCACCGAGCTGCTCGCCGCCCGGGACGCCCTCAACGCGGGCGGCGCCGAGCCCCGCATCGGCGTGCTGGCGCTGCTGGCCCGGGTCTGCGTCGCCGCGCTGCGCCACTTCCCCGACCTGAACTCGACCGTCGTCACCGACGCAGACGGCCGCGCGACCGGCGTGCGCCGGCACCGCGCCGTCCACCTCGGGTTCGCCGCGCAGACCCCGCGTGGACTCGTCGTCCCGGTGGTGCGCGACACCCAGGGCCACACCACCGCCAGCCTCGCCGCCGAGGTGACCCGGCTGACCGCCGCCGCCCGGGCGGGCCGGCTCACCCCCGCCGAGCTGACCGGCGGCACGTTCACCCTGAACAACTACGGCGTCTTCGGCGTCGACGGCGCCACGCCCATCGTGAACCATCCCGAGGTGGCCATGATCGGCATCGGCCGGATCCTCCCCAGGCCGTGGGCGGTGGACGGCGAGCTGGCCGTCCGCCGGATCACCCAGCTCTCGTTCACGTTCGACCACCGGGTCTGCGACGGCGCCACCGCCGGTGCCTTCCTGCGCTTCGTCGCCGACGCGGTCGAGAACCCCACCACCCTGCTCAGGCACCTGTGACCGCCGACCTTCACCCCGCAGGCGACGACCGCCGCCTAACCGGTCCCAGGAGACACGTCTTGCCTGCCCACGCCCCGCACGCCCGTCTCACCTACCTGGGCCCCGAGGGGACTTTCACCGAGGCCGCGCTGCGCACGCTGCCGGAGGCGGCCACCCACGAGCTGTTCCCGTCCATGTCGGTGGCGGCGGCGCTGGACGCGGTGCGCAACGAGGACGCCGCCGCGGCGCTGGTGCCGATCGAGAACTCCGTCGAGGGCGCGGTGACCGCCACACTGGACGAGCTGGCGACCGGCCGGCCGCTGGTCATCCGCCGCGAGGTGCTGCTGCCGATCAGCTTCGCGCTGCTGGTGCGGCCGGGCACGACGCTGGACGACGTCAAGACGGTCACCGGCCACTCGGTCGCCCAGGCCCAGGTGCGCCGGTGGCTGGCGGCGAACCTGCCGCACGCGGAGTGGGAGTCGGCGGCGTCCAACGCCGAGGGAGCCAGGCTGGTTCGGGACGGGCGGTTCGACTGCTGCTTCGCCGGGGAGTTCACGGCGCGGCGCTACGGCCTGGAGGCGCTGCTGACCAACGTCAACGACGCCGCCGACGCCACGACCCGGTTCGTCCTGCTCGGACGTCCCGGCCCGACGACCGCGCCGACGCGCGCGGACAAGACGTCCATCGTGGTGTGGCCGACCGAGGACGAGCCGGGCGCGCTGCTGGCGCTGCTGCAGGAGTGGGCGGTCCGCAAGGTCAACCTGATCCGGATCGAGTCCCGGCCGACCGGTGAGGGGCTGGGCCGGTACTGCTTCTCGATCGACGCGGAGGGGCATGTCAGCGGCCGCGGGGTCAGCGAGGCCCTGATGGGGCTGCACCGGATCTGCCGGAAGATCCGGTTCCTGGGTTCCTATCCCCGTGCCGACCGGCCCGCCCCGCCCGCGGGCCAGCGGCTGACGGGGCACGACTTCGTCGAGGCCGCGGACTGGCTCTCCACCTGTCTGACCGGCGACGACGGGGACTGGGAGCCCTGACCGTGGCGGCCACGTTCCTTTGATTGTGACGTCGATATTTGCTTAGTGTGGTGCGCGGAGCACCTGCTCCGGCGGCCGCCGGGGAGGACGAGGCCAGCGACGGCGCGCTCCGGCCGTCGGGCGTGACATCGAGGTCACGTGCCCCCGCCCCTCCCCGTCCCGTCCCGTCTCGTCCCGTCCCCGGACCAGGAGCGTGGCTTCCGTGAGCAGTGACAGCGACGTGCGCCCGAGCACGCACATCCTGTCCGACCTCGGTTTCGAGCTGACCAGGGTCGGTGACGAACTGCGCGGCTCGGCGGCGATCGTCCCCGAGATGTTCGTGCCCGGCACGCCGAGCGTCCGGACCTCCATTCTCGCCGTCTGGGCCGACACCGCGTGCGGGCATGCCGTCATGGCCGCCGTCGCCCCGCGGGTTCCGGTCACCCTCGACCTCGACGTGCACGTCTACCACCCGCTGCACGAGTCCGGGACCATCAACACCGTGGCGCGGCTGGTCAAGGCAGGGAAGTCGGTCTGTGGCGTCGAGGTGGTCTTCACCGGCACCGGCGGCGACGAGCTGGCGTTCTGCACCGCGTCCTTCATGGCCGCCCCGAACCCAGAGATGATCATGCCATCGGCGCAGACCGGCCTGGCCTCCCGCCCCCGCGGAGGACGGCTCCAGGTCCCGCTGGCCGAGCGCGCGCGCTGCGAGATCCGCGAACCGGGCATCGCCACGCTCCCCCGCACCGAGGACGGGCTGAACTCGTCGCAGACGGTGAGCGGCGGGCTGATCGCCCTGGCCGTCGAGGAGGCGGCGCTCTCCCTGACCCCGGGCACCTCGCTCTCCTCCCTGGCCCTGCGCTTCCTGCGCCCGGTGCACACCGGCCCCGTCGTGGCCACGGCCCAGGTACGGGACGGTCTCGGCCGCGTCGAGGCCCGCGACGCCGGCGGCGACAACCGCCTCGCCGTCCTCGCCACCACCAGGGTGTTCGGCTAGCCGCCCTGTTCGGAGGGGTTCATTCGGAGGGGTTCAACGGACGTCCGCGGGCAGGAAGGCGAGCGCCTCGCGGAGATTGCGTTCGGCGATATCCCTCATCAGGGCGCGCTCCGGGAAGTCACCGTCGAGCAGCCGCAGCGGCCCGGCGACGAGCGACAGGCGCATCGCCAGCGTGTAGAACGCCAGCCGCCGCGCGTCGAGGTCACCGTGTTCCAGCCACCGGTAATGCTCGCCGAAGCGCAGCCGCAGGAACACGTGCTCCCACTCGACGTCGAAGAACATCAGCCCCTCGACGTCGATGAGGACCGGCCGCCCACGCCGGTCCACCAGAACGTGGTCCGGCCCGAGTTCCCCGTGGACGAGCCCGTACCGCGAACGCGGGCGCACGGCCGCGGCCAGTGTGTGGACCACTGACTCCAGGCGCTCCCGGACGCGGGTGAGCCGCGTGTCACGGACGGCGGCTTCGGCGAGGTCGCCGAGCGCGCGTTCGAGGACGACCTGCTCGCAGGAGCTGCCCCTGGACGTACCGCCCTTGTTGGCCAGGGCGACCTTGCCGAAGTGTGGACCGTGGTGCCCCCGCATCACGGCGAGCGTCTCGGCGAGCTGTGCCATCGTCGCCTCCGCGCCGTGCGGGTCCTCCCGGAGCAGTGCTTCCAGGCTGTCGCCGGGCACGTCCTCGACCACGGCGACGTCCGCCGGGTAGTGACCCCCGCTCCGGTCAGTCAGTCGGATCCGCGGCGTGCGGATGCCGAGGACGTCCAGCTCGCGGTGGGCGGCCTCGAAGAGATCGAGGCCTGAGGCCGGCCCGAACGGGTCCGTGTGGCTGTCGGTGTCGGTGTCGGTACCGCTGTCGGTACCGCCGGCCCGCGGGGTGGGCCAGTAGTTCTCGGAGTCGTCCCAGATGTAGACGATCGCGGTCGAGTCGTCGTCGAGAGTTAGTCGGTACACGCCCTTCCTGCTTCCGCCTCGCAGCCGGGAGACACCCACGAGTCGATGTCCAGCGCCCAGCGCGGCGCGTGCGACAGGCTCCAGGTGCTCTCGGGTGACGACTCTGCGCGCCATGTGCACGGCCTGCCTCTCCCGTGTGCCGATTGTTGACCTCAGACACGGCCCGGCGGCGGAGGCCCTGGTGCTTCTGGTGCTCGGCTACTCGCCTCTTGGTTTCTTTCTCGCCATTTCGGGGGGCATTTTCTGCGGAATCCGACCTGAAAGGGCGAGAAGGATGTCAGAGGGCGAGCAGGCCACCCTGACGTTCAGGCGGTTTATCCGATATAGGGCATAGCCCCTGGTAGGACGGCCCGGCGGCCCGGCGGCCCGGCGGCCCGACGGTGGCGCGGGGGTCCGTCCCGTTTCGTCATGCCCGACAGAATAGGCAATGGTCTTTCCTATTTGCAACGGCGGACTGCCCGCGCGACCGGAATGTCGACGTGGCCGAGAGCTAACGTGACTCACATGTCCAGGCCGGCCGCCGCGCAGACCACCCCGGCGCTGTTGCAGGCCGTGGCCCGGTCGCAGGCGTCCCGGGTGGCCGCCAGGTTCACCGAGGCCGGGCTCACCGGGCTGCGCCCGGGTCACGCGCAGTTGCTGATCCCCCTGCTGAGCGGTGGACGGCGGGTCTCCGAGCTGGCGGAGCAGCTCGGCGTCTCCCGACAGGCCGTGGCTCAGGTGGTTACCACGCTCGAGAAGGGCAGCTACGTCGAGCGGGTGGCCGATCCGCGCGACGGGCGGGCCCGCGTCGTCCGACTGACGGCGCTCGGCCTGGTGGCGCTGCGGGCGATGCGCGCCACCGCGCTGGCCGTGGAGCGGGAGTGGGCCGCCCGGCTCGGCGCCGACGGCCTCGGCCAGCTTCGCGACCTGCTCACCACCCTGCTCGACACCGACACCGACACCGACACCGACACTGGTGCGGGCGCGGGTTCCGACACCAGCGCCTGACGCGCCACCCCGGGCCATCTTGCGAAAATCGCAAGGCGAGGTTATCGTCGCAGAGTGCCCAGCATCCCCGAACGCCCGACTTCGTCCGGGCACACGACTTCGTCCGGTCAGGCGGCCTCCCCCAGGCACGCCACCGTTCCCGAGCGGGTCGCCGGGCTGATCGAGGCGTCCGGGCTGACCCGTCGCGATTTCGGGCTGCGCATCGGGCTCGACGAGTCGAAGATGTCGAAGTCGTTGCGCGGCACCCGCCGCTTCTCCTCGACGGACCTGGCCCGCATCGCGCAGGCCTGCGAGGTCACCGTCGACTGGCTCCTCACCGGTGACGAGCCGGCCCTCTCGCTGGCTGCCAGAACCGCCGGCGGTGACGCGGGCGGCGCGCTCGCCACGGCCAGACACCTCAGCACGATGCGCGCCGACCTGGCCGAACTCGGCTACCCGGCACCCTGGCAGGGGCCCCGGCTGGAGCACGTTCCCGTCGGCTGGTCCGAGCAGGGCCGGCGGCTGGCCGGGCGCGCGCTCGACGAGGTCGACAAGGCGGGCCGGTCGGTGCTGGAAGAGGACCTGATCAGCGTGATCGAGGCCGTCTTCGGCGTCGACATCGCCGTCGCCGACCTCGGCCCGGGCATCGACGGCCTGGCCGCTGCCTCCGCCGAGGTGGCGCTGATCCTGCTGGCGACATCCCCGGTGCCGGCCCGCCAGCGGTTCACCCTCGCCCACGAGCTCGGCCACCTGCTCGCCGGCGACGACCAGGACGTCCACCTCGACCGGGACATCTTCGACCTCGCCCAGGCGAGGGATCCCAGCGAGATCCGCGCGAACGCGTTCGCCTCGGCGTTCCTGATGCCGGCCGACGCCCTCGGCGACGCGGTCGGCGACCCGGTCGACCCGGCCGGCTTCGCCGACAGCTGTTTCGCCACCCTCGCCTGTGACCTGATGGTGACTCCGTCGGCACTGGCCTACCGGCTGCGCAACCTCCAGATGATCGACTCGGCCACGTGTGACCGGTTGAAGCGGATGACGGGGCCGAAGGCGGCCCACCTCGCCGGCCGCAGCGACCAGTTCGCCCGGCGGGCCGCGGTCGCCGGCACCCCGCGGCCACCCGGGCTCATGCTCCGGGACACCTACGCCGCCTACGAAACCGGCGTGACAACCCTGCGTCCCTATGCCAACCTGCTCGGCGTAGACGTCGATGATCTCAGCACCGCACTCGAAGCGGACCGCCCGGCGCCCGGGGAGTAGCCACGGAACTTCTCTTCCCCGACAACACCGTCCTGTGCAACTTCGCCGCCGTGGGGCGCCTTGACCTGCTCAGGTCGGTGCTCCGGGGGCGCGGGCGCTGGACGGCCGCCGTCGCCCACGAGGCGAGCCGCTCGGCGCGGTACTTCCCCGACCTGGCCCTGCTGCCGGCGGAGGGCTGGCTCGGCGAGGCGATCGAGATCGTCGACGAGGCCGACATCCGGCGGGTCAACCGCATCCGGCGGGCCGTGTTCGGCGGCACCGACGCCGAACCGCTGCGGCACCTCGGCGAGGCGGAGAGCTGCTTCGTGATCCTCGAGTGGGCGGCCTTCGTCGGCTCCTGGTGGATCTCCGACGACCGGGAGTCCCTGCGGTACGCCCGCCGGCGCGGCATCACCACCGCCGAGACGATCGACGTCATGGGAATGGCGGTCGCCGACGGCCATGTCGACAAGCGCGACGCGGTCGCCCTGATGCACCGGATGACAGCCGAGGGCAGGCACCTTCGGCTGCCCCGCTCCGACGCCGACCTCGTGACCTGACGGGTCGCCTGGGGCGTGACCTGCGCCGCGGGCGCACCGCCATCCGCGCCCGGGGTCACACCACGTCGACGACGATCTTTCCGCGGACGTGGCCGGCCTCGACCAGGGCCAGCCCCGCGGCGACGTCCACCAGCGGGATCGTCCGGTCGACGACGGTGGTGAGCCCGCCGGCCGCGGCGAGGTCGGCGAGCGCGGCCAGCTCGGAGCGATCGAGGCGGGTGGGCAGGACGCGCAGGTGCTGGCGGACGAACCTGTCGGCCGCGACCGCCCCGAGCATGGCGCCGACCGCGCCGAACACCCGCCCGGGTGAGCCGCCCGCGTTGACCACCAGCGTGCCGCGCGGGGCGAGCGCCCGCCGCAGCCGGCGCAGCGGGTGGTTCCCGACGTTGTCGAGGATCACGTCGTAACCCCCATGCCGCTCGAGGAAGCCGTCCGCGGTGAAGTCGTCCTTCGTGTAGTCCACGACGTGCGCGGCGCCGAGCGAGCGGACCAGTTCGGCGTTGCGCCCGCTGCACACGCCGGTCACCTCAGCGCCCAGCCCGGCCGCGATCTGGACGGCGTAGGTGCCCACCCCACCGGCGGCACCATTGACGAGCAGCCTGGTCCCGGCCCGCACCTCGCCGGTCTCCCGCACCCCGCGCAGTGCCGTCGTGCCGGCGGTCGGCAGCGCCGCCGCGTCGGAGAAGGCGAGGCCGGCCGGTTTGCGGGCCAGCATGCCCGGCCGGGTGCGGGCGAGCTCGGCGAAGGCGCCCGGGCAGAAGCCGAACACCTCCGTGCCCGGGATCGGCTCGCGCACGTTCACGCCGACCGCCTCGACCACGCCGGCCGCGTCCAGCCCGGCCACCGGGTTCTTCGGCCGGCGCAGCCCCATCCCGCCCATCAGCCGCGCGACGTACGGGTCGCCGCGCAGCATGTGCCAGTCGTACGGGTTCAGCGCCGCGGCCCGCACCCGCACCAGCACCTCGTCCGGCCCCGGCACCGGCACGTCGACATCGGCCAGCCGCAGGATGTCCGGCGGGCCGAACCTGTCCTGGACGACCGCCTTCACCGTGACCTCCGACCGGGCTGACCGGGCCGACCGGGCCGGCCGGCCGCCACCGCGGCGCGGGCGCGCCCGGCATCCAAACTGAGAACCGTCATGAGGCAACGGTGGCGTCGCCGTGTTGAGCGGCGGCGGTGAATCGCTGGCGCGGCGGTTGAGTGTCGGTGGCGGGTCGCATACTGGCGGCGGGAGAGTTGATCGTCGAGGCAGGAAGTCGTCGAGGCAGGGAGCGCACCCGTGCTGCGGATCCGGCTGCTGGGCGGGGTCGGTGCCGTCACGTCCGGCGGCGAGCCGGTCGACGTCGGCCCGGCGAAGTGCCAGGCGCTGCTCGCCGCGCTCGCACTCGCTCCCGGCAAGGTCGTGCCGGTCGGGCGGCTGGTGGAGCTGGTCTGGGGCCCGCACCCGCCCAGGACGGCCGACCGCACCCTGCAGTCGTACGCCACCCGGCTTCGCAGGGCGCTCGGTCCCGGTTCGATCCGCCGGGTCGGCGCCGCCTACCTGCTGGATGTCGCGCCGGAGGCGGTGGACGTCGTCCGCTTCCAGCGGCTGCTCGACGAGCGGGACGTCGCCGCCGCCCTCGCCGAGTGGGCGGGCCCGCCGCTGGCCGGGCTGGTCGTGCCCGGCCTGGCCGGAGCCGTCGACGGGCTGGTCGAGCAGTGGCTGGCCGCCGTGGAGGTGGATCTGGCGCGCCAGGTGGAGACCGACGCGCGTTCCGCGCTGGGCCGGCTCACCGAGCTGACCGCCGCCTACCCGCTCCGCGAGGGCCTGTGGGCGCTGCTCATGACGGCGCTCTACCGGGCCGGGCGCCCGTCCGAGGCCCTGGCGGCGTTCCGCGCCGCCCGCCGGCACCTGGTCGACACCCTCGGGGTGGAACCGGGGCCGGCGCTGCGCGAGCTCGAGGCACTGGTCCTGGAGCACGACAGACGGCTCCTGCCGCCCGGCGAGGGATTCGGCCAGGTCGGCGAACGTCCCGTCCCGGGCGAGCGCCCGGGCAATCTTCCCCGCCGGCTGGGGCGGCTACTCGGCCGCGAGCATGATCTGGAGGCCGTCGGCGGCGCGCTGGCCGTCTCACCCGTCGTGACCCTGGTGGGGCCGGGTGGGATCGGCAAGACCCGGCTGGCCCTCGCGGCGGCGGCGCGGCACCGCGACGCGGACGGCGTCTGGCTGGTCAAGCTGGCCGAGATCGCGGCTCCGTCCGATGTGGCGCGGGCGGTAGCCGGTGTCGTGGGCGTGACGGAGAGCTCCGGGCGCCCGCTGGGCGAGTCCGTCGTGGCGGCGCTGCGCCATCGCCGGGTGCTGCTCGTCCTGGACAACTGCGAGCATGTCGTCGACGGCGCCGCGGCGCTCGCCCAGGCGATCGCCGAAGGCTGCCCCGAGGTGCGGATCCTCGCCACCTCCCGGGAGCGGCTCGGCCTCGGGAACGGCTTCGAGCGGCTCGTCGCCGTGGGCCCGCTGGAGCCCGCCGGGGCGGCCGCCGAGCTGTTCGCGCAGCGCGCCCGCGCGGTCTTCCCCGCCTTCGACGCGCGGGCCGGCCACGCCGAGATCACCGAGATCTGCCGCCGTCTCGACGGCCTCCCGCTCGCCATCGAGCTGGCCGCCGCCCGCACCGCGGCCCTCGGCCTCACCGACCTGCTCGAGCGCCTCGACGACCAGCTGCGCCTGCTCGTCGGCGGCGCGCGGACGGCCGACGAGCGCCACCGGACGCTGCGCGCCACCGTGCGGTGGTCCTACGACCTGCTCGCTCCCGCCGCGCAACGCCTGTTCCGGCAGCTGTCGGTCTTCGCCGGGCCGTTCGACCTGGGCGCGGCAACCACCGTCGCGGCCACCACCGTCGCGGCCACCGCCGTCGCGGCAACCACCGAAAGCAACGGTGCGGACGGCTCGCGCGCCGCCGGCCGGCCGGGCGACCCGGGCACGGCCGACGCGGGCGGCACGGGCGGCACGGGCGGCGCGATGGGCGAGGCGGAGGACCTGCTCGGTGACCTCGTGGCGCGGTCGATGCTCGTGGCGGAGACCGGGCCGTTCGGGCGGCGCTTCCGGCTTCTGGAGACGATGCGCCAGTTCGCCGCCGAACGGCTCGCTGACGCCGGTGAGACCCGGCAGGCGACCGAACGGCACGCCCGGTGGTGCCTCGAGGCGGCCACCCGCGTCCAGGTGCTGCTCGCCGGCCCGGCCGAGGTCGAGGGCGTCGCCCGTCTCGACGAGCTCTGGCCCAACCTGCGGGCCGCGTTCGACCGGGCGTGCGCGGCCGGTGACACGGCGCTGGCCCGGGCGCTCGTGCGCCCCGTCGTCGTGGAGATCGTCCGCCGCAGCCGCCACGAGATCGGCGACTGGATCGAACGGCTCCTGGCACTCGGGCAGCCGGGGGCGGAGCCGGACCCCGACCTCGTCGTCTTCGCGCTCACCTGGGCGGCGCAACGCTACAAGATGAGCCAGGACAGCGCCGCCTACGAACGACTCGTCGAACGCCACGGCGAGCCGGACCATCCGTTGGTCCGCCATGCGCGGGCGTCCGTCTACGAGGACTACCCGGCCCATGTGACCTGGGCCGCGCCGGCCGTGGCGGAGCTGCGCCGGCACGGCGCGGACGACCTGGCCGAGCAGTTCGAGCTGGACGTCGGCGCGGCCCTGCTGTTCACGGGCCGGTTCGCCGAGCACGACGCCGTGGTCGGGGCGCTGGTCGAGCGGTACCGCCGGCAGGGGCCGCCCACCCTGCTGAACCTGACTCTGGTGCTGCTCGGCTACTCGGCGCTGCTACGCGGCCGGCACGACCGCGCCGACCGGCTGTTCGACGAGGCCGTCGGCGTCGAGGTGCCGGCCCGGACGCACTCGCCGAACCGGGCCGTCCAGGCCCGGGCGGTCTTCCGGCGCGGCGAGCGGGCACGGGCGTTCGCCATCCTGCACTCGCACGTCGAGCAGCTTCTCGACGACGGGAACATGCAGGCCGCCTGCGTCACCACAGTCGAGTTCGTCAACATGGCGGCGGCCGTCGGCCGGATCGAGGACGCGGCACGCATGCTGGGCTTCCTCGAGACGACCGGCCTGCTCGAGCATCCCGCGTGGCGGACGCTCGTCGACGGCGCGACGGCCCGGGTCGCCGCCGACCCCCGCGTCGACCCGGAGCGGGAACGGGCCGGCGGCCGGCGGCTGGACGACCGTCAGGCACTGGAGTACATGCGCGGCGTCCTGGGCCTCCTCACCTGACCGGCGGCCCGTGGTCTCCGGCCCGACCGGTCGCCCGCCGGATGACAAGCGGGGACGATGCTTGGCGGGCGTCTCATAACGCCCGCTCACGCTCCGCGCCGACGCAGGAGGACCGCCGATGACAGTCGACTCCCCGTTATCGACCCCGCGCCAGGACGGCGCCGCCGGACCACCGCCGCCCTTCGACGCCGAGGTAAGCCCGACGATGGCGATCATGCAGCAGGCGCTGGCGGGGATGCGGACGCTGGATGCCGTCCTGGCCGCCCGTGAGCACACCGGCCGGGACCGGGACCAGGACGCGCGGCTGGCCCGCGACGGGGCGTTCGAGCTGACGGAGGTGTCGGTACCCGGCCCGCCTGGCGGGCCCGAGGTGTCACTGCTCGTGTGCCGGCCCACCGCGACCGCCACGCCACACGCCGTCCTGTACTTCGCGCACGGCGGCGGCATGATCACCGGTGACAACCGGCTGACGCTCGACGACCCGCTGGACTGGGCGCAGGAACTGGGCCTCGTGGTGGTCTCCGTGGACTACCGCCTCGCGCCCGAGAATCCCCATCCAGCACCGGTAGAGGACTGCTACGCGGGTCTGGTGTGGACGGCCGCGCACGCGGTCGACCTGGGCGTCGACCCGTCCCGGATCATCATCTCGGGGCAGAGCGCCGGCGGCGGCCTGGCCGCGGCGACCGCGCTGCTGGCCCGCGACCGCGGCGGCCCGGCCCTGGACGGGCAGCTGTTGATGTGCCCGATGCTCGACGACCGCAACGACACCCCGTCCGCCCGGCAGATGACCGGGCTGGGCATCTGGGACCGCTCGATGAACGAGATGGGCTGGACGGCCCTGCTGGGCGCGGCCCGGGGTGGCCCCGACGTCTCCTCCTACGCGGCCCCGGCCCGCGCCACCGATCTCTCCGCGCTGCCGCCCACCTTCGTCGACGTCGGCTCGGCCGAGACGTTCCGGGACGAGGACGTGGCCTACGCGAGCCGCATCTGGCAGGCCGGGGGCGAGGCTGAGCTGCACGTATGGCCTGGCGGCTTCCACGCGTTCGACCTGGTGGCCCCGCAGGCGGCGCTCTCGCGGGCGGCGAAGGCGGCACGGCTCCAGTGGCTGCGCCGCCTGCTGCGGGACTGACCCGCTTGCCGCGGTGACGTGATTCACTCGACACTCGTCCGTGTATGTGTTCACTTATGAGGCCTGTCGGCGGCCCGGCAGCTTGACATCGGGCCGCCTACCACGACGTGGGTGCCGACTGGCCCCGCGTGCCGCGGCCCGCGGCCTACAGAACTGGAGTCCAGGCGATGAGAGTTGTGGTGGTCGGTGCGTCGAGCGGCCTCGGCCGGTGTATCGGCGTCGACCGGGGCCAGCGCGGCGACCAGGTGGCACTGCTCGCCCGCAGGCAGCACCGGTTGGTCGAGGCGGCCAAGGAGGCCGGGCCGGGCACGCTCGCCATCGCCTGCGACGTGACCGACGAGGAGTCCTGCGAGGCCGCGGTCGAGGAGGCGGCGGCGGGTCTGGGCGGGATCGACGCCATCGTCTACGCCACCGGCATCGGCCCGCTCTCCCGGTTCGAGACGATCGGCGCCGCCACCTGGCGCAAGGCGTTCGACACGAACGTGATCGGCGCGGCGCTGATCACCGCCGCGGCTCTCCCCCACCTGAAGGCCTCGGGTGGCGTGGCGGCCTACCTGTCGTCGGTGAGCGCGTCGCTGACGCCGCCCTGGCCGGGGTTCGCGGCCTACAACGTGAGCAAGGCCGCGCTCGACAAGCTCATCGACTCGATGCGCGGTGAGCACCCGTCCGTTGGCTTCACCCGCATCGTCGTCGGGGACTGCGCCGGCGGCGAGGGTGACTCGTCGACCGAGTTCATCGCCGGCTGGGACAGGGAGTACGCCGCGGAGGTGCACCAGATCTGGGCGCAGCGCGGCTACATGGCCGGCACGCTGCTCGACGTCGCGGAGCTGCTGCGCGTGGTGGACGTCGTGCTGCGGTGCGGCGGCACGATCCCCACGGTGGCCGTGACCCCACGCCCGGCGGCCATCCCTAACGGTGCGACCAAGCAGCTGGACTACCAGGAGTAGCTCCGGGAGAGCACCGACAGCCGCAATCGCTCCCCTCTCCGCCCACATGTGGCTAATGTCACCACCCATGACGCAGGCCACGTGCGGGCGTCCGGGCTCCCGGGGAGAAAACATGATTGCCGCGGTGGAGTTACCCGTCGCCCCACCTTCGCGACGTATGGGTGATCACGATGGGTGCTGAGCGCCGGGACCTGCACGCCCGGCCGCTCAGCACCCCGGGTTCCGACACGCCGGGCCGCCCAGCTCCGGATCACGCGGCGGCAGATCATGCCGCGCCGGGTCAGGCCGCACCAGGTCAGACCGCGCCGGGTGCCGGGCCCCATGGCAGCGCCCCCGCACGGCTGGGGTCGCTGGGTGGTCTGCTCGCCGCGCTGCGCGGGAGGCCTCGGACGGGCGGGTACGCCGCCGGTGCGGACCTGGCCGGCGCGGACCTGGCCGGAGTGTGCCTCACCGGGCGGATCCTGCGCGGGGCGCGGCTGCACGGCGCCTACCTCAGCGGCGCCGACCTGCGCGGGACGGACCTGCGGGACGCCTGCCTGCGCGGGGCCGACCTGCGGGACGCCGACCTCAGTCAGGCCGCGCTCGGCGGTGCGGACCTCGCCGGCGCGCTACTCGCCGGCGCCTTCCTCACCGGCGCCGACCTGCGCGGGACGGACCTGCACGGAGCCTTCCTCCACAACGCGGATCTCCGGAAGGCCTTTCTCGCCCGCGCCGACCTGCGCGGAGCCGACGCCGACGGGATCATCATGCGCGGCGCGGACCTGCGCGCGGCCGACGCCACCGACGCGGTCCTGCGTCAGGCGGACCTGCGTGCGGCCGACCTGCGCGGGATCCGCCTGGCCGGGGCGATCCTGCGCGGGGTCGACCTGCGCGGCGCGGACCTGCGCGCCGCGGACCTGGGCACCGCCCTCCTGAGCTCCGCCCGGCTCGACCGGGTGTACTGGTCGACCGCGACGGCCTGGCCGCCCGGTGAGTGGACCTACCGGATGCGGTCGGCGTCCCAGCAGGTCGCCCCGGGCGTCTTCCAGGTCTCCGACGAGCCGACGCGCCCCGGCCGCCATCGCCCGATGCCCGGCTGACCCACCGGCGGTGCCGCGGCCAGCCGCGCGGATCAGGAGACCGGCGGTTCCTTCCGCAGTCCTCCGATCGGGGCGACGGCGTGACCGCCCTCGGCCCGGCACCGC
The DNA here is from genome assembly GCF_900465275.1 of Parafrankia sp. Ea1.12. Lineage (NCBI taxonomy): Bacteria > Bacillati > Actinomycetota > Actinomycetes > Frankiales > Frankiaceae > Parafrankia > Parafrankia sp. Ea1.12. Next base: position 28,124 of record NZ_UBIZ01000408.1, read on the forward strand.
CACACCGGCCATCCGACGCCGTCCCAGTCCCAGTCCGGCAGGTGCAGGCCGCGACGATGGCGGGCGCAGGTCGGCCAGTAGAACTGGAACATCTCCATCACGCACTCCTGGACGTTCTCGGCGAGCGACAGGACCCTATGGGGCAGGTCGGCACCGTCCAGGCACTCCGCGGGGTTGCCCCCGCCGCGGTGGGGCTCGCCGCCGAAGCCGACGAGGAGCTGCGGCTCACCGTCCTCGCCGTATCCGCCCGACCAGTGGAGCGTCAGGCGGCCCAGGCCGGCCTCGGTCCCGTCCAGGTCCCGCTGCACGATCGTCAGGGCCTGCTCGGTCCGAGCCACGAGATCGGGCTCGAACCGGGCGCGCGACTCCTCCCAGGGAAACAGCTCACCAGTCCTCCAGATGCGGCTGCCCAACCCCGACCTGGCGCGCGACTCCTCCCAGGGAAACAGCTCACCCCACGCATCTGTCTGCGGCTCGAGGCTGTGGCCCAGCTCGGTGAGCGCGACGGGCAGCAGGCGGCGCGCTTCGAGATCGTCACGGACGCCGAGGGCGGCCAGCTCACGCAGCGCGGGGCTGTCGAACCCGGCCGCCAGCGCGTCCGCCGCGAGGTGCGGCAGGCTCACTCCGATCTTGATGCCCGTCCTCAACGCGAACCACGCGTCCTCAAGCTCATCCACCCGTTCATCGTGACAGTGGGAACAGCGCCCGCTGACCGGAACGCACGCGGGGCCCTTACCGGCCCGGAACGGCCGTCTGACGCCGGCCCGGGCCCGCGGACGGCTCACTCGATCCTGGTCGACCAGCGAGAACAATCACCGGACCGGTGATGGCCATTCACCGGCGCGCGCTTTACCGAAATACATCGCACCACCGGCCAAAAATCCTTTGGACGTTTTCATTCCAGGTATGTCAGCACGAGCACCTAACCCCGCCGGAACGATCCTCCCGGAGTGTGTCGGCGCCAACCGCCTGCCCCCGGCGGCGGTCGTGCCGGCGTGGCTGATTCCTGTCGGACCCTCGTGCAAGCATCCGAGCGCGGGTTTCAACCGGCCCGTACAGGAACCACCAGCCAAGGATTCACATCCTCACCAGACCCGTGAGGCAGGAGGCGGACTGTGGAACACCGGACAGGAACCGCGGACGGCACGACGATGCTCCCGGCGGCGGCCCTGGATGCGCTCGCGAACGCCGCGGCCAAGGTGGTGCCGGCGCTGGCGGGCGTCATCCCAGCAGACCCGGCGGCCCGGCTCGGCCGGCTCGGCGTGCCCGGGGGGTCACACGTTCCAGGCCCGGCCGGTCAGGGCCCGAACCCACGAGGGCGCTCCACCCGAGTCAGCTACCAGGGGCGGGCCGTGTTCGATCAGCCCCGGTCACCGCACGCGGCGCCGGTGACGATCCTGGGCCTGTCCGGGCCCGGGCCGGTCCCACCGCCATCGCCGAGGCCGGGCCCACGGCCCGCACCGCAGCCGTTCTTCGTGCCGCCCTCCCCGGCCGGCGAGGCCGAGTCGCCCGTGCTGCGCACGCTGCGCGGGCTCGGCCCGCTGCTGGCCGAACGCCTGCTCGGCGCACTTGAGCTGACACTCGGCGCGTTCGAGCTGGGCGGGGTCCCGACCGGGCTGGCGGCCAGCGTCCCGACGCCTGCCGGTAGCCAGGTGGTCGCGTTCGCCATGGCCAGTGGTGGCGGCGAGCCGGAAGCCGCCGTGATCACGCTTGACCAGGTCCGCTGGGGCGCGAGCACACTCACCTGCGACCTGGTGCGGGCGCTGAGCTCCCACCCGCTGGTCGCCCCGCTGCTCGTAGTGGAGACCGTGCCCAAAGAGGTCGTGGCGGAGGGAGAGACGGTAGCGGCCGAGGAGGTGATCGCGGCGCGGCATGGCGCGGTGCGGCTCGCCCTTGCGGTGGCGGTCTCCATCGCGGTGCTGCGTGAGCTCGGGCTGCCGGCGGTGCCGGCCCGGCCACCCGCGGTCGTCGGTCTGGCGCTCGGCGCCGCCGCCCATGTTCTCGCCGAGGTGCCGATGCCGGCCGCGTACGCGGCCGCGGCGCTGGCCCGTCGCCGGGCGGAGTACCGGCTTCCGCGCGGTTCCGCCGGGCGGGTCAGCGTGGCCGGCCACTGCTTCGCCCTCGCCGAGTCCGGCTCTCCGGCGCTGGAAGCAGCGGCGCCCACGTCGTTCGCCGCGAACGGACTGGTCGAGACCGTGCCCGGCGGCGCCCTGATCCGCACCGGGACGGCGGCCGGCTCGGCACATGTCCGCCTGGCGATTCTCCAGGGCCCCCCGGACGAGGTCGAGCTCGACGGATGGGACGAGGTGGTGGAGGTCAGCTGGACGGCAACGGCCGGATCCGCCTCCGTCTTCGGGGCAGGCCTGGCGATCCCCGCCCTGGAAGGAGAGACCCCGCCGTGGCCGGGTGCGTACCGCCTGCGTGTGCACGCCCGCGACCGGGACGAGGGCGAAGAGTACGAAGGCGACCTGCGCGGCGGCGAGGGCTACCTGCTCGTCGTGTGGGCGGCCCCGGCCGCGCCGGAGGTCGTGCACAGGCGGTCCGACCGGCTGGGGCACCGGCTACGCGGCGAGCCGCCGCCCGCGGCCCGGCCGGAGGCCGCCTACCGCTGGGTGCGCCACAGCCCGATCGGGGAGGCAGCCACCCTCACCGTCGTCCCCGGGGCCGACGTCGCGCAGGTGCTCCGCGCGTTCGGCGCCGACCCCGCCGCGCCGGTGTCCATGACCGAGATGCGCGAGACATGGCGGGCCGGCCGGTTCTGGGTGGCCGTCCTGGCAGTGGAGGGTGCCGTGCTGGCGGTCGAGGACAACGGCTTCCAGGGCACCCAGGCGCAGGTGCTGCGGGCGCTGTCCCGGCGGGGCCGGGCGGCCAGCATGTTCTGGAACGTCAACGCGGTCACCCGGCTGTCGCTCGCGGAGCACGGCGAGATCGTCGCCTCCTTCGAACCCTGGCTCGACCGGGTGGCCGAGCTCGCCCCGGCCGTGCTGCCGTACCTGGCCGGCATGGACCTCACCGACCACCGGCACAAGGTCGCGAAATGCCTGGTGGCCGTCGAGCGGTTCACCGGCTGCCCGGTGCGGCCGGTGGACATCGAGCGGGTGGAGGCGGCCGGCGTGGCCTACCTGATGCCCGACAGATGAGGGATGGACCCAACGTGGCAGCAGAAGAACCGCTCGATCTTGGTCGAAGGTCCTGAAATCACCGTCCGCCCGGTCGGGACGCGGCAGCCGACCAGGGACGATGCCGGACCAGGATCGGAATGATCACACCGTGGCCGACCTCGAACACACGTTCCGCAAAGCCGGTGGGAATCTTGCCACGTGAGTCACTCGCCTGTGGTGGGAGGGAATCGCGGGCGACGATCTTGTCCGGCGTGGGCTCATGGCAGCGATCCGAATGGGGCAGGCCGGTCGTCGCTCATCCGCCGGTGATTTCCTGACGCCAGGTGTGGAAGAAGTGGCGTAGCCGGTCGGCGGCCGGGCGGGGCAGTCCCAGGTCGTCGTCGGTGAACCGGCTGATGGTTCCGATCATGTCGGCGAACACCTGCAGGTCGAAGCCGCCGTCCTGGGTTTGGGCGAGGTGGACGAGTTCCTCCTTGGTGAAGACGTTCGCCAGGTCGTGCACATCGGTGAAATCGCGTGCCTCGGCTCGGCCGAACAGGGCGAGGGTCTTGCGGGCCGCCAGGTCATGGGCGCTGAGTGTCGGCCCGAGTTCGGTGAGGGTGGGTGGTTCGTCCGGCGGGCTGTCGACGCCGAGATCCACGATCAGCGCCTCGCTGTCTGCCTCGACGACAAGTCTGGCGAAGCTGTCCGTGAGCTGGACCCGCCGGGTGGCCCAGCCCTGCGAAGCCGCCGCGCGTTCGAACGCCGCTGCCGTGTCGGGGATCGATGCCGTGGGCGGGAGGGCGGTGAACAGGTCGACGTCGCGGGTCTCGCGGTCGACGAGATCACGTGCGATGAGCGCGGCGCCGCCCGCGACCGCGAAGCCCACGCTTTCAGGAAGCCCGAAGAAGATCCGCGCAACCGCCCGCTGCAGCGGCGTGATCACCTGAGGGCGGTCCGTTCCCAGGCGCGCCGGATCGGGGCGGGAAGGACAAGCTCCGGCCAGGCGTCGACGAGCAGTGCCCCGTCGACGTAGGCGAGGATGTCCTCCGCCGTTCCCTCGCGTAGGACGATCTCGTACAACCGGTGGCGCTGTCGGCGGTCGGTAAGGTCGTAGGTCCGATCGGGGTCGGACCAGTTCAGATGGACCGGCAGGCGTACCCGTGCCAACGCCTGCCGGATCGGGAGCCGGGGCAGCCGATCCGGCACGGTGAACGGTCGTCCCCGCCCGTCCACCACGACCTCGAACGAGGGCACCGGCACGGCGTCGAGCCGGAAGCCCGCCGCCGCCAGTAGGCGCGTCGCGGTCTCCAACGTCGGTGACTTCACCCCGTGCTCATAGGCCGCCAACGTCGGCCGCGACGTGTGCGCCCGCCGCGCGAGCTCGGCCCCGGACAGGCCCGCCTCCAGACGCGCCGATTCGATCAGCCGGCCCGCCAGCGAATCCGCCACTCCCCCTCCATCACGATCCCCTCCATCACGACATGAAGCGTATCCGATGAGATACGCTACTCGTCTTTCGGTCCGTTCGCCGGCCCATACGGCGTGACCTCGGCATGAGCCCTGCCACCAGGCGGCCCGAGCAGCTTCTACGCTGTCGACGGCCTGGTCGATCGCGCCGGGGAGATGACCAAGCGGGCCGTCGGGTCGGTGCCCGAGCCGGTTGAGGAGGGCTCGCAGCCGCGGATCGCTGATCGCATCGGTCAGCGCACGGGTGAGACGTTCAGTGCCGAGTACCCGGATGTCCCGGGCATGAAAGCGGCGCGGCGCGGGGTCGACAGGCTCAGCCAGACCAAGCCGGTTCGTGGCGTCGGCAGGATCGTGGCCCGCCGCGAAGCTGACCAAAAGTCAGCGAGCACGACGGGCCGGCTCGTGGAGCTTCTGCGCCACTACTCCGAAAATCTTGGACTCCTCAACGACCTCCGCTGGCTACCCAAAGTAGTCGAGAACACAGACGGTGACGATACGTCCGACGAACCGGACCTATGCGACCAACCCAACGGTCGGCGCGGGGGAGGTTCGTGATCGGTGTCCGCCGGGCAGAGCTCCGGCGCAACACCATCCTCATCGGCGATGTACGCACCCGACTGGCTGATCTACCGCCCGCCTCGATCGACGCCGTGATCACCAGCCCGCCGTACTACGGTCTTCGCGACTACGGCGTGCCGGGACAGCTCGGCCTGGAAGGCGACGTTCAGGGCTGGGTGGCCGGACTGCGAGTCGTCATGGCATCGGTAGCCCGCGTACTCAAGCCCACCGGCGTGGTCTGACTGAACCTGGGCGACGGCTACGCCCGCCATCCGCAGGACGGCGCACTGAGGAAGAGCCTGCTACTTGGACCTGAGCGGCTGGCGCTGGCGCTCACCGATGACGGCTGGATCCTGCGGAACAAGGTCGTCTGGGCCAAGACGAACCCCATGCCGACCAGCGTCGTGGACCGCCTGAGCACCACACACGAGGTGATCTATCTCCTCACCCGCAGCCGGCGCTACTTCTTTGATCTGGACACCATCCGCACCCCGCACGCCAGCAGCCAGGCTGCGGCGCAGGCCCGAGCCGCTGGTCGGGTCTACCCACCAGAATCGGCGGTCGCCACCATCCGCCATGTCCAGCGCACGCAGCGCAACACTGGACTCAGCGCCCTGAAGGCCAACGGCATCGCCGGACACCCACTCGGCAAGAACCCTGGCGACGTCTGGCGGCTGGCCACGGCCGACTACCGGGGCTCGCACTTCGCCAGCTTCCCAGTGTCGCTGATCGAGCGGCCGTTGCTGGCCAGCGCACCGGAACGGGTGTGCACCGCGTGCAGCGCACCGTGGCGTCGGAAGTCAGCCCCCAGACGGGGGTGGTCTACGGGCACTTCTACATCCAGGACAAGGGCGTGTCGTGGTTCCACGACTCGAGCCAGCCGGAACCGGGGCCGCCGGAGGACGACGACTTGGTGCGCACCGCGCTGGACTGGATCAGCATCGTCAGCGCGGCGGGCGATCATGTGGCCGGCGCGCAGCTGGAGGCGTGGGACTGGGAGCCTCAGCGTCAGGACGACTGGGAGGTGTCGGCCGACTTCGAGTTCACCTGCACCACGGGGAACGTGGCGTTGGTGGCGGTCATGATGGGGCCCTCAACGGAGGAGCTGATCATTGGGGCGCCGGGCACGTACCGGGGGCGGGTGTACTCC